>CAZWZD010000008.1:0-10883 GCA_964638235.1 uncultured Erysipelotrichales bacterium | reverse complement strand
TCTATCTTTAAAATCATTTATATATTTCTTCACATACCTCTTTATAATCTTCAATTGCCTGAATATTAACATGTCCTAATGATTCAATTCTATGTCTTAACATTTTAACTTCTTCCTTTGCCTTATCCATATCCATTTCTTGGTTATATTCATTAACAGCAAATTCATAAGTCATTTTATATTCATCATTTAATCTCATTAGATAATTATTAATTTTTGAATCTTGCGTAGCTTTATCAATCTTCATTTGAGTTATTTCATCATTCATCAATCTTGTTGCTTTTCTTTGTTCTCTTAATTGATTTTCAATTTTTTCATTCTCATTAACAAATGACATTCTTAAAGTTCTTTTAGCTTGAATACTCTCTGTTAAACTGTCTTTCAATTTTTGAGCCTGATTCAATTCTTTTACCAACTGACTACTTATTTCACCACTTTCTAATTGTGATATTTCAACACTTTGATGAGTTAAAGTTTCATATTCACTCTTATGTAATTGAACTTCTCCTCGTTTATTTCTAACTTCCATTTCCAGCTTTGCGAATGTTACATTCTTCTGTAATAAAAAATGGGCAATTTCTCTTAACTCATTATCTAATTCATTAAGACTCTTTTTTCTTTGATTTAATGTTTTTTCAGTTTCTTTAATTTCCTCGCTAACTCTTTCAAATTCTCTCTTGGATGCAAAACTATTATCATTGTTTTTTAATCGTCCTCCAGTTAAAGAACCACCAACATTAACAATATCTCCTTGTAAAGTTACAATGCGATAACGTGAAAATAATGATCTAGATAAATTTGTAGCATCATCAATTGTTTCAACTAATAGTATATTTCCTAACTGATTTTCAATAACTTGTCCTAAATTAACTGAACTTGTAACAAAATCACTTAAAACACCTATATATCCTTTACTGTTTTCACACACTAACAAATGCTCATCTCTCACACTTCTTGCTTTCATATTAGTAATTGGTAGAAAAGTAGCACGTCCAGCATGATTATTTCTTAAAAACATGATTGCTTCTTTAGCATTTTCTTCGGTCTTAGTTACAATATTTTGACTAGCTCCAGCTAAAGCGGCTGATAAAGCCTCTTCATATTGTGGTGATGTTTTTAAAAGTTCGCCTAAAACTCCAACGATTCCATTAAGTGAATTTCTAGCTTTTAAAATCGATCTTACCCCTAAACTATAATTAGATTTGTTTTCTACAGCATCAATAAGCTGCTGTTTTTTACTTTGAGATGAATGTAACTGAAATTGAATTTTTTCAATTTCATCTCGTAATTTTCCCATTCTTTGCTGATCTAAATATTGGCGATCTTCTAAATCAGTTTTTTCTTTCTTTGTTTCTTTATATCTTTGTACTCTATCATTATATTCAGCGATTGTTTCTTGTAAAATGATTTTAAGCTGTTTAATTTTTTCCTGAATATTAGCTTTACTGTTAGATTCTAGTAAATGTTTTCGATTTGTATCGATCTCAATTTTACGAGTTTCTAATTCTTGTAAATTATTCATTGCAGTTAATAATTGAGATTGCATACTATTGACTTCTTCATCTAAATCAAACATTTTCTTTTTTAAGGTTTCACTTTGTGATTCATTTAAAAGAATTGCTGCATCATTTTCTACTTTATCTTTTTCTAATTGATCTAAAGATTGATTTAGTTCTTTTAAAGAATGAGATAATAATTCTATTTCTTTAACTAAAACTCCTACTTCTATAGACTTTAATTGTTCTTTCAATTCTAAATAAGTTTCAGCTTTTTCTTTTTGTTTTTGTAAAGGTCCAATCTGCCTTTCTAATTCATTGCAGATATCTTCAACTCTATCTAGATTATCTTTCGTTCTTTCTAGTTTTCTAATAGATTCTATTTTTCTTTTCTTATATTTTGCTACTCCGGCTGCTTCTTCAAACATACCACGTCTATCTTCTGGTTTACTGTCTGCAAAAGTAGAAATATTTCCTTGAGAAATAATAGATAAAGAATCTCTTGCAAGTCCCGTATCCATGATTAAATCAACAATATCTTTTAATCGGCAAGGCTCATCATTCATTAAATACTCAGCTTCATTATTTTGTCGATAAAGCCTTCTTGTAATTGAAACTTCATTATATTCAATATTCATATAATGATCTTCGTTATCAAAAACCAATGTAACTTCTGCTAAACTCTGTGGTTTTCTATCTTCACTGCCAGCAAAGATAACGTCACTCATAGAAGAGCCTCTTAGTGATTTTACCGACTGTTCTCCTAAAACCCATCTTACAGCATCAGAAATGTTAGATTTTCCGCATCCATTTGGTCCAACTATTCCTGTAATTCCAGGCATAAATTCAATGATTGTTTTATCTGCAAAAGATTTAAAACCATGTAATTCTATCTTTTTTAAATACATTAAATCTATCCTTCTTTCTTCGTAAGATTGAGCTTAGATAATGGATTAATTCTATCTATTGGAAGTTTAACGATAAAAACAGAACCTGCGTCTTCCTGAGAAATAACATCAATTGTACCAGAATGTAAATCTATAATTCTTTTAACAATAGATAATCCTAATCCATTTCCTTCAATATTTCTTGATTTATCTGTTCTATAAAATCTTTCAAAGATATGAGAAATAGCTTCTTTACTCATACCTATTCCAGTATCAGAAATAGAAACTTCTATTTCTTTACTGCTCTTTTTAACATCTATGGTCACTACACCATGTTCGTTTGTATATTTAATAGCATTATTTAACAAGTTTGTCCAAACTTGCTCCATTCTTGCTTCATCTGCTTCTATCAATATATCATTTTTAGGTCTATTAAATTCTATTTCTATATATTTCTTTATAGCTAAAGGATCTTGAGTATTAATAATGCGTATTAACTGTTCAATGAGTGAATACTCTGTTTTATTTAGCTTTAAATCTTCATTTTCTAATAATGTTAACTGTAGCATACTTTTAGATAATGTAGATAACCTTTTACTATGAAATATAATAATATCAGCATATTTCTTTCGCTGTTCATCTTCTAGTTTTTCATTCTTTAATATTGTTGCAAAACCTTGTATTGCAGTTAAAGGTGTTTGAAACTCATGAGAAACATCTGAAATGAATTGTTGTCTTATTTCTTCAGTTTTAGCAAGTTTTTGAGCCATTTGATTAAAACTTCTATTTAGATTTGCTATTTCATCATTACCATTATAATTAACTCTTACACGATAATTTCCCTTTGACAATTCATTTGTCGCTTTAGTTAATCTTGATATTGGTTTAACAATAATATCAGCCAATACTAAAAACATGATACTTCCAGCTATCAAAACACTAAATACAGCGATAACTGCTGAATTTAAAAATATAGTCTCTCTTGATTGAGAATCTTTCTGGATTGAAATAATGTAATGCTCTCCATTAATATCATAAGATCTTGTTAATTGTTTAACACTGCCATATGTTTTTACAACTGATTGATTAGCATAAGAGCGTAAGACATTCTTTTCATTTTCATCTAATGGCAACTGATAATATTCTTTACCAAATGAAAACTTATCAAAATTACTTTCGATCACAATACTAATATCTGAAGTACTAGCATAATTATTAAGCAATTCATTTAAATTATCTTGATTTACTAAAGTTATAAGACTAACTATATGATCTGATGCACTGTTTAATTCTTCAAAAGCTAATTGTCCTAATTCACTAGCATTTCTTTTTATTGAGAAATATCCAGCAATAGAAAAACTAAATATAATACTAACAAAAAAACCAATGATTAGTTTACCATAAATTGACTTCATGAATCAACCTCAATTTTATAACCTAATCCCCTAACTGTAACAACCTTAAATCCAGGTAAATGACCTAAATTTTCTCTTATTCGTTTAATATGAACATCTACAGTTCTATCAAATCCATCATAATCCATTCCCCAAATCTTTTCTATTAGCTGTTCTCTAGTAAATATTTGATTTGGATTTTTAGCAAGTTCAAATGCTAATTCAAATTGTTTTAATGGTAAATGAATAATTTCATCTTTATATTTAATTTCATATTTATCTCCATCAAAAACAATATCTTTAATTTTTACAATATTTTGACTATTTATACTATATCTTTTCAGAATTGTTTTTACTCTAGCCATCAATTCATCAGGATCGAATGGTTTTGTTACATAATCATCTATTCCTAAAGAAAAACCTCTCAACTTATCGGCAGATTGAGATTTTGCTGTTAACATAATAACAGGAATATCTTTAAATTCTCTCATAGCTTCTACAAAGTCATAACCATCCATAACTGGCATCATAATATCAACTATTGCCAAATCTACATATTCATTTTCTACAACTTCTAAAGCTTCCTCTCCATTTTCTGCTTCAAGGGTAGAAAAACCTTCCTTATCTAAATAGAAACGTATTAACTCTCTAATATGTTCCTCATCATCAACTATTAAAACTCTTGATTTCATATTTCTCACCTCAATTTGTTCACATTATAGCATATAAAAGTTCTATTTTCTATACTCATATATTTGAGTTTTATTTTTTTACATTCACTTACATTAAAATTTACAATTTCACTATGAGTATTATAGAATAAGTAAAACAGGCAAGATAATCTTTGCCTGTTTGTTTACCATTTTCATATCTTATTTCTCCATTGCAGCTTTAATTCTTTTGGCAGCATTGGCTAAATCTTCATCACTAGAAGCAATTGAAAATCTTACATGACTCTTATCACTAGGTGAAAATGCAACACCTGGTGCACCAGCAACTCCAGCTTCTTCTAATAAATAAGTGCAGATTGCTTCTGAATCATTTAATCCTTCTTTTTCAAATGCAACCCATGCATAGAAAGCTCCTTCAGGCATAATTGCTTTAACACCCTTAATTTCATTCAATGCATTAATGAACATATTTCTTCTTCTTAAATAAGCTTGTTTCATTTCTTCTATTTCTTTTTGACATTCTAAAGCAGCAACTGCTCCATATTGAACAAATGAATTAACACAAGTAATTGAATGCTGATATACCTTATTCATATATTTAATATTTTCATCAGATGCAATAACATATCCTAATCTCCATCCTGTCATAGCATAGCTTTTTGAGAAACCAAAAACCGAAATAACTCTATCAGCAATTTCTTTATTGCTTGCTAGAGAAAGATGTTTTCTTTCATATACTAAGTGTTCATACATTTCATCAATTAAAATATGAACATCTGTTTCTTTAATATAATCTTCTAAAGCATGAATTTCTTTTTGAGTTAAATCATGTCCAGTTGGATTAGATGGACTACATACAATAACCATCTTTGTTTTATCAGTTGTTTTTGATAATAACTTTTCTTTTGTAACTTCAAAATTATCTTCTTCAGTTAATTCTAAAAATACTGGAACAGCTCCATTAGCTAAAACCATTGGTTCATAAGAAACCCATGTTGGTGCTAATACAATGACTTCATCACCTGGATTTAACAATGCCTGAACAGTTAAGAATAAAGCATATTTTCCTCCTGGAGTCAAAATAATCTGATTTGCTTTTACTTCAATATTGTTCTCTCTTTTTAATTTATTAACAATACCATCTTTTAATTCTTTGATACCTCCACCCATAGTATAATGAGTTTTTCCTTCCATTAAAGCTTTAATAGCAGCATCTTTAACAGCCTGAGGTGTATCAAAGTCTGGTTCTCCACCTGCTAAATTAATAATATCTTTCCCTTGTGCCTTTAATTGATTAGCTTTTACACTCATAGCCATCGTTGCAGAAGGTTTTAATAGCTTTACTCTATCGTTTCCTAATTGACTCATATAAAATCCCCCTTATAAAAATCTATCCATATAATAACATATTTTTAACAATTGTCTACAATTAATGAATAATTCTCTTGATTTCATAAATACCTTGTATTTTATTTAAATTATCTATTGTCTGCTGTAATACATCTGCATTTTCAACAGATAATTTCATTTTTATATTTGCATCAATATTATCAATACCAGCATTAATATTTAATATATTAACTTTAACTTGAGAAATAACAGTTATGATATCATTTAAAAGATTTGGTCGATCTAATCCAATAATTTCAATATCAACTTCAAAACGTTTCTCTGAAATATTAGTATAATCCCAGTATACATCAATCAGCCTTCCTTGTTCTACTCCCTTGATATTAGGACAATCTGCTCTATGAACTTTTATTCCCTGTCCTTTAGAAACGTATCCTATAATATTATCTCCAGGAATTGGATTACAGCATTTTGATATTTGAGTTTTTAATCCATTCATTCCATTAACAGTTATACCAATACTTGTCTTTTTCTGATTAGATAAAGCATTGTTATTCTTCTTTAACATCTTAGATAAATTATCAAAGAAGCTTGTTTTACTTGGAACAACTTTTTCTAACAAAGTTGTTGCAGTTGCTTGTTTTTTTCCAATAACCGATAATAAATCATCAAAATTCTTTGCTCCAAAAGATCCATAATAAGAGCTGTATGTTTCAGGATTTAAATACTTCTTTTCATCTAATTCTCTTCTTTTTATTTCTTCTTTTAATAATTTTTTTCCTTCTTCAATGAACTCTTTTTCATTTTCAGCATCTCTTTTTGTAATAAACTGTCTTATTTTATTTCTAGCTCCAGCAGTTCTTACGAATTTTAACCAATCTTCACTAGGTCCTGGTGAATTTTTATTAGTCTTGATTTCACAAATATCACCTGTTTTTAACTTTGTATTGATTGGCACCATTACGTTATTAACTATGGCTCCAACAGCATGATGTCCAACCTCAGTATGAATACGATAGGCAAAATCTATCGGTGTAGCTCCATTAGGCAATTCAACTATCTTGCCTTGAGGAGTTAATATATATACATTAGCTTCAAAAATATCTCTTTTTAAAGTATCATAGTATTCTTTAGCGTCATGATCTTTAACTTCATCACTTATGGTAATAAAGTCACCCAACCATTGTAATTTAGATACTATATCTTTTTGTTCCTGCTTAGATGAATAATTAACACCTTCTTTATATCGCCAATGAGAAGCAACACCTTTTTCTGCCAATTCATCCATTTCCCCAGTTCTAATCTGTATTTCAAAAATATGTCCATCTTCACCTATAACAGCAGTATGAAGAGATTGATACATATTTGGTTTAGGCATCGCAATATAATCTTTAAAGCGGCCTGGGAGTGGTCTAAAAGTATCATGTATGATACCTAAAACTTCATAACATTTCATTTTATCATCAACAATAACTCTTAGAGCATTTAAATCATATAATTCATCAAAATGTTTATGCTTAACAACCATTTTCTTATAAATACTATATATGTGTTTTGCTCTTCCTTTAATACGATATCTTATATGATGTTCGTCTAGTAATTTTTTTACAGATGCGATCATTTTATCTATTGATGCTTTTCTTTCACTACGTTTTTCTTCTAACAACTCAGCAATCTGTTTATAAGCTGCTGGATCTAAATATGACAAGCATAGATCTTCTAATTCAACTCTTATATCATTGATTCCTAGACGATGAGCTATTGGAGCATAAACTTCTAATGTTTCTCTTGATATCCTCTGCTGTTTTTCAGGACTCATATATTGCAAGGTTCTCATATTATGAAGTCTATCTGCTAATTTAATCAGTATAACTCGAATATCTTTTGCCATAGCTATATAGATTTTACGATGATTTTCAGCATAGAAATCAGCTTCATCTTTAAAAGGCATCTTATTAATTTTAGTAACTCCTTCAACTAAAGAAGTAATTTCTTCACCAAAATTTTCTATCATTTCTTCTTTAGATACATTACAATCTTCCATAACATCATGAAGCAAGCCAGCCGCAATTGTAGTAGGTCCTGTTTCTAAAGTTGCTAGAATATAGGCAACCCAAATTAAATGTATTGTATATGGTTCTCCACTTTTTCTTTTTTGCCCCTCATGTTTAACTATTATATAATCATGTGCCTTTTCTATTAAAGCCAAGCTTTCAGGATTTTTGATATACGTTGAACAAAGCTCTTTTACATCACTATATGATAATAAATCATTAGCACCTTTAATCTTAACCATACTCTCCCCTCCTATTTATGAAAAAAGGGATATTCCCTTTAATACTTTAATATTGAATAAATGTCATATCCCTTTAATAGTTCTCTACCTTTTAATGCTTCTAATTCAACCAAGAAAGCACAGCCTGCTACTTCTCCACCCATTTGTTCTATTAATTTAATAGCAGCATCAACTGTACCTCCAGTTGCAAGTAAGTCATCAACAATTAATACTCTCTGTCCTTTTTTTATACTGTCTTTATGCATATGAATTTCATTAGAACCATATTCTAAATCATATTTCATACTTACAGTTTCTCTTGGCAATTTTCCAGGTTTTCTAACAGGCACAAATCCTGTGTTCAACTCTAAAGCTACAGGACAGCCGAATAAGAAACCTCTTGCTTCAGGTCCTACTACTACATCAATTTTTTTGTCTTTTGCAAATTCAGCTAATAATCGAATTGATTCTTTATAAGCATCTTTATTCTGCATAAGTGGTGTAACATCTCTAAATAAAATTCCTTCACTAGGAAAATCAGGAATATCTACTATATAATCATATAAGTTCATTATTGTTTCCTCCCTTTGTATGTTTTCTATTATATCAAATTATTTCACAAGTTTAAAGATGCGTATCTATATCTTTTTAATAAAATTCATATTTTAATAAATAATTATTATGAAAAAGAGATGATTATTTCAATCATCTCTGTCCATTCGTTAAATTTATAAAGAAGGATTTATATCTTTAATAATAAACTGAATAGATTTCATATTTCTAAACATATTAATTCCTAATGTTCCTATTAAATCCAAATTTTTTGCTTTTCCATACTGATTGATTAATGATCCTTTAGAAAAAGCTAATGCACTTAATTTTACATGATTAAATTCTATATCAATTTTTAAATGTTTTCCTTCACTCAATGTATAGATGCGTGAAACAGGTACATTTTTGATTAAAAACAATGGACTTTCATTAGCCATACCAAACGGTTCTAAAATATTTAAACTTTCTACTGCTGATAATGAAATATCATTTTCATCAATCAATAGAACATCAGTATAATTTTCTAAAGTAACATCTTGTATTTCCTTCTCAATTTGTTTTTTAAATTTTTCATAATTTTCTTTCTTTAAAGAAAATCCACCTGCCTGCTCATGTCCTCCCCAGACAGTTAAATACTCTTGATGATTCATAAAAAAATCATGTAATGAAAAGCCTTCTACACTTCTAGCACTTCCTTTATAAATACCAGTAACTTTATCATAATGCATCACAAAACTTGGCAATTCAAATTCTCTTGTATACTTACCAGCAATCAAACCAACTATCCCTTCATGAATATCAGAACTTCCATAATATAGAAATTTATCTGATTTATATTGAATAACATTTTTATATTGGGTATTTGTTAAGTTTTGTCTTTGGGCATTTATTTTATTAGCAGCATCTGCTATTTTAACCATATAAGATCTATCAGCATTTTCTAAAAAATACTTTACTAAAGCATTGGGATGTATAAGTTCTGGTAATCTTCCAAAAGAATTTATTTTTGGAGCTAAAATAAAACCTATTGTTTGAGCATTGTAAGTTTGCGTATTGCCTAATAATAGTTCTAATGATGGATATTTATTTTCTTTCATGAATTCTAATGCTCTTTTGACAATTGAACGATTTTCATCAAGTAAAGGCATCATATCTGAAACTGTTGTAATAGCTGCTAATGCAAATAAATATTTATCATGTTTATTGTTATTTAATGCAGTTGCTAATTTATATGCTACAAATCCTCCTGATATTTCTTTAAATGGGTAATCTGGAGATATTTTTGTATGGATAATAGAACACGCATCAGGTAAATCATTTTCAAATGAATGATGATCTGTAATAATAACATCTACGCCTAACTCATTAGCTCTTTCTACTGCATCAAAAGCTTTAATACCATTATCTACAGTAATAATCAAAGAATAACCTTTACTAGCCATCTGCTCTACCCTTTTAACATTAAGCCCATATCCATCTTCATATCTATGAGGAATATGATAACCTACATGAACTCCTCTTTTTAAAAAAGCTTGTACTAAAATAGTAGTTGCTAGTATACCATCGCAATCATAGTCACCATATATACATATTTTTTCTTCATTTTCAATTGCTTCTTCAATGCGTTCAAGTGTTATATCTGCTTCTAAAAACAAGGAAAAATCATGATAAATCAATCTTGGACTCAATATAGATTTTAAATTGTTTTCATCAAATCCTTTTTGATCTATTATTTTAGAAATTAAAGAAGGGGTATGATATTTTTTTGTTATCTCCTGATAATTTTTACTTTCATAAACACGATATTTCATTTTTCCTCCCATAAACAAAATAACTGTATATACAGTTATTTAGATATTAATTCCTTAAAATCATCTAATTTTAATGTGCTAGCTTCTTTGATAACTTTAACTTTTAAGTAATCAAATACAGTAGAGAAATTTAATGACATAATATCATCTATCATTTCACACATTGATAATTCATCTTTATTTTTCCATTTAACATCAAATAAATATTCTTTTATATCATTAACATCTATTGTATGGACACCTTCTTTTTTAAATTCATGAGCTTTTATTCTTATAAGAAAAAGAATATCTAAAGGTAATTTTTCATTCAATTTTATTTCCATACAACTCACTTCCTATCATAAATAAAATTTGCTCGCATAGATTATTATAAACGAGAATTCGACATAAGGGAAGTGTTTTATGAAAAGAAAATTAATAAATTCTTTTATCATCTTAAGTGGCAGT
>CAZWZD010000007.1:0-12275 GCA_964638235.1 uncultured Erysipelotrichales bacterium | reverse complement strand
TGTATTATTTTATCTTTTTCTAGTCTATAAATGTTACTTTTTAATGTGCAAATATTGTAATGTTGCAGACAAAACGCAAATTTTTTGCAAATAAAACGCAAAATAAATTCTTTTAAAAAAGGTGTTTTAAATGACTTTTAAAAACCACATAAAACACCTCTTCTTTTTGCCTAATCATCAGGTACAATTTCTAACAACTCACTGATCTTACAACCTAAAACAAGGCATATTTTTTCAAGATGTTCTAGGTTAACTCTATCCACCAATTCCCAATACAACTTATTCACTGTATTTGGTCGTATGTTCGTTCTCCGAGCAAGTTCAGCTTGTGTCATTTTTTGTTTTCCCAACAATTCTCTAAGATGAATTTTTATCACAGCAACGCCCCTTATAGAAAATTCTATCACTAAGATATTTCTACAAGGTTTTTTGTTATTAAATATCATAATTCGATATTTTACTTGAAGTTTCTAATAATAACTTCTTTATATCTTTCGTTGCTGGATTTAAGATTATGATTTCTTGACACTTCTTCAATATAAAAGTCCTTATATAATTCTTTGATGTAAGAACAATTATTATATGAAAGAATAAACTTACCCTTTAAGTTTTTTAAGATGTCTCTTAGCTTTTCATGATCTTCAACACTAAATAAATTGCCATAATATTTCTCAGTTTTATAATAGGGAGGATCAATATAAAACAATACATTTTCTTTATCATAGTGATCAATTAGTGTTGCATATGATTGATTTTCTATTGTAACTTTATTCAATCTTTTGCTCACATCTTTTAACATATCAACTGCATAATAGATACTTTTATTGCTACAACCAAAGGATTTTTTATCAGCACCAAAGGATACCTTTATAAGATACAAATATCGAGAAGCTCTTTGTATGTCGGTTAATCCATTCAATTTTAACTGATCTTTGAAATCATTAAATTGTTCACGAGAATTAAGCAAGAAATCACATTCTTTTTGGAGTTCTTCTGCATGATACTTGACACATCGATACAAATTAATTAAATCACTGTTATAATCATTGAATATTTCCTGCTGACCGCTGACTATATCTTTAGCGAACAAAACCCAGCCAGCACCACCAAAAACCTCTACATATTTAACTGGTTTTTCTTCAGGAAACCATTTTAAAATTTCATTTCTAAGTAGCTTTTTGCCACCTATCCATGGTATGAAACTATTCATTCTTTATACTCCTTTCTATAGCTAGGGGGTTGCTATGAAAAGGAGAGCAGGATAGAAACTATCTTGCTATCCTGCTTTAATATTAAATACTAATCCAGCCTGTTATTTGTCTTTTGACTCCTACACGAGATTTAGCATTTGTCACTCTAATTCTTCCATTGATAATTTCATCACTCCAATAATAATATGTTCCAGTTAAACTTCCTGAGGCACTTTTAGCATCTGATGATGCATATAATGGCTTTTTAGACAATTTAACCTCTTTACCTGCGTATTTATTTGTTTGAGATGAAGAAGATGTAGCAGAGCTAGAACTATGCAATGTAGTTCTAAATGTGACATATTTACTTGCTGAAGTAATATAGTTCCCTGATTTTAGTTTATACATATATGTACCGTCAACCATAATTCTGCCGACTACGGTGAATACATCACCTTTTTTAGCAGTTCCTGCTACTGTTTTGGAATCCCAGCTAGGACTACTATGATAATCTAAACCATCAGAGCCAGCATAAATGACTTCTACATATCCACTATAATCTTCTAATTTTCCATTTGATGTGGTAGATGCAGAGTTGCTTTGCACTCCTTTCAACGTATTCAATTCATCCTGAACCATGTTCAAGAAACGTTGCCACCCCATATCCAAAGTTCTGTGTGGACAGTATTTTCCATTGTAGTCCTGATGCTTTGTGACTTTGCTTATATCCCATCCACGCTCTTTAAGTAACTGAGCAATGAATTTTGAAGCAAGTTTTTCTGCATTTGTGAAACGTGTTCCACCAGATTTTGAATAGCAGATTTCAATCGCAATTCCCTCACGATTTCCTTTGCCATTTCCTCCATCGCCTGAATGCCACGCATTTCTATTTAATGGAATACCCTGAACAACCTCTTTATCATCAACTGCAAAATGAAAACTCACTTGATTGTTATTGCTGATCATATAAGAAATTTCATTCCTTGCTGATGCGTCATTGGCAGTATTATGAACAACAATACGTGTTCCTGATGTTGTTGGTATACAGATCAATTGTGCTTTCTTTCCTAATTTTGGGAACTTGACCACTCTCTTTAGCACACATGTCTTTTCTACATATGCTGGCACTTTTCCTGCTCCTACTCCTAATGCTGGCTTTCCGCATGAGTATGCAGCTACTACCATCGCATTTCCTCCTGCTGCTAATATTGTTGCAACTCCTGGATGCTTCATCAATGCTGTTGTTGCATACATTGATTTCAATCCTAATCATTGAATACAGTTCTCTAGAGCTCCAGCGGCGTTTGCAGCATCTCTTATTACCTTAGCAACCATTACAGAACACTCATATGCAGATGGATGGAATGAGAAAATGATAGGATTTCTTGTCTTTAATGAAATCAGTGATTTGAAGATAACTGTTGATGTTGGATTTGTTGTTGGTATGATCTCGCATACAACTCCCACTGGCTCAGCAATCTCTGTGATCCCTGTCAATGGATCTTCGCTGATGATTCCCACTGTCTTTAAATATCGAAGATTCTTTGTAACATATTCACAGGCAAATAGGTTCTTGACTGCCTTATCCTCAAAGACTCCTCTTCATGTTTCATTGACTGCAGCTTCTGCCAATGATCCATGTGCATCAAGTCCTGCTACTGAACATTTTGCAACGATGAAGTCCACTGCCTCCTGATCAAATGATTCAAATTTGTCTAATGCAACTAATGCATTTTGTACCAGCTCATCTACATGAGCATCAATCTTTTCATTAGTCCATTCTTCTGCTTTTACAGCTTTCTTTTCTGCCATCTTTTTTCCTCTCCTATTAATGTTAAAATGAACTCTAATGAAGAAACTGAAATTAACGGAATAGGACCGGTTATTAAAGAAGAAGAACTTGAATTGTTGAAACAACAAGTTGCGAAAATGAAAAAAGGAGATATGCTTGTATTATTTGGAAATATCCCTAGCTGTTTATCTAGTGACACTTATGAACATTTTATTTCTTGTTTAAATGATGATGTTGATTTAGTTATTGATGCAGAAAAAGATTTATTATTAAAATGTTTACCATATCATTCTTTTATAATTAAACCTAATAATATTGAATTAGCAGCAATGTTTGATGTTGAAATTAATACTGTAGATGAAGTTATTTATTATGCTAAAAAATTATAAGATTTAGAAGCTAGTAATGTTTTAATTTCTATGGCTGGAGATGGTTCTTTATTAGTTGATGAAAATGGTGAAATAACTATTCAAAAGGCATACAAAGAAAAGGTCGTTAATTCTGTTTGGGCAAGAGATTCTATGGTTAGAGGATTTATTGGTGGTTATTTGAATACAAAAGATTATAAATATGCAATTAAATTAGGAACTGCATGTGGTAGTGCTACAACGTTCCATTCTAATTTAGCAACTAGAGAACAGATTGATGAGTTATTAAATACTTTATAAGAATAAATGAAGATAAATAGATTTTCTCCTCTATACAATCACATTTATAATCTATTTATCTTGTTAAAGCGAGGTCTGTGATGTTTTTACTTAAAATTTTTAATCGAACATCCTAAAATCATCGTATTCTCTATCACAGACTTAAGATACAAAGAAGGACAGAAAACTGTCTTTTTTTATGAAATTTGACATTTTTATGTAGTATAAACTACATCTGTTATAAAGACAACTTCTTAATATTTTTATTATTTGATACTATTACGATAAGAAATTAACAAAAATGGGAGGAAAATGGAATGAGTGAACACATTGAGAGAATTTCTTTAACTGTCAATGGAAAGTTACATAATTTTCTAATTGGTGATTTTGATGGCTGTATTTCTCCATCAGAAACATTATTAGATACTTTGCGTGAAAGGCTTCATTTAACTGGTGCTAAAAGAAGTTGTGAACGTGGAGCGTGTGGCTGCTGTACAGTTATTGTTGATGGTGATGCAGTTGCATCGTGTATGGTATTAACTGCTGATTTAGATGGTTCAACGGTTATTACTCTTGAGGGATTAGTTGATCCTGTAACTGGTGAATTAAGTCCTTTACAAAGAGCTTTTGCAGATAACTCTGCTTTTCAATGTGGATTTTGTACTCCAGGTATTATTATGAGTACACAAGCATTATTGATAAAAAATCCACATCCTAGTGAAGAAGAATTGACAGAAGCTTTATCTGGTAATTATTGTCGTTGTATTAGCCATTATCAGGTTATTAGAACAGTAATGGCTTTTATTGAACATATAGATGAGGAGGGTGTTTAATATGTATGAAGAAATGAAAAAGGATGTTAAAGTTAGTGAACATAAGTATCGTCATATTGGACAACATTCTAATCGTGCTGAAGCTGATGAACTTGTTTCAGGTAAAAGATTATTTATAGATGATATTATTAAGCCAGGGATGTTGATTATTCGAGTTTTAAGAAGTCCATATCCTAATGCTATGATAAAAAGTATTAATATCGAAAAAGCAAAGGCTTTGCCAGGAGTAGTAGGGGTATGTACATATAAAGAAGCACCTGATTGGAAATGTGGTTTACCAAATCATAGACGTGTATTAGATCAGCATGTTCGTTTTACAGGTGATAGTGTCGCTTTGGTAGCAGCAGAAAATATTGATATTGCTGATGAAGCTTTAGATTTAATTGAAGTTGAATATGAAAGATTGCCTTTCGTATTGGATTGTGAAAAAGCATTAGAACCTGATGCTCCACAATTATATGAAGAATATCCTGGAAATGAAATTCCTAAAACAACACCTTTTTCTGAAGAGCCATTCAATCAAATCTTCGTTGGAAATGTTGAAGAAGCATTCAAAAAAAGTGCGTATGTTAAAGAAGGATATATGAAATATGAAAATATGGCTCATCCTTTACCACCAGAAAGTCCTGGATGTATAGCTGAATGGACTAGTGAACATGCAGTCACTGTATGGTATAACGGAGGTGCACCTCATTTACAAAAGTTTAATACTGAAGCATCTATTCCAGGTGTTGCAGTAAGAGTTATTGCTTGTCAATCAGGTGGTTCATATGGTTCTAAACAATTAATTCCACATATGATATTACAGGCTATTTTAATGAGCAAGATTACAGGTAAGCCATGTAAATTTATTATGGATAGAAATGAACATATGTTAAGTTATGAATTGCGTCAAGGTAGCCGTATTCGTGGAAAAGTAGGTATGACTGAAGATGGAATTATCAATGCAGTTGAAGGTATGTGGTATACAGATTCTGGAATGTCATCTACTTATGCTCAAGCAATGACAGCTGTTGGTTTGGGTGAATGCCAAGCATTTTTAGGTAAATGTAAAGATTGGGCATTGGATACTAAACTAGTAGCAACTAACCATTCTTCTCAAGCACCTATTAGAGGATTTGGTGGACAAGAATGTAAGAGTGTATTAGTTCCTATGGTTTGTACTGCTATCAGAGCTGCTAATATGGATCCATTGGAAGTTTTTAAGAAAAACTTTGTTAAAGATGGAGATCGTTATATTTGGCGTGATAATTTATGGTGGGATGTTCATTCTATTGATTATACAAAAGCGTTTGAAGAAACTGCAAAAGCCTTTGATTGGAAAAATAAATGGAAAGGCTGGGAAACTCCAACTTGGGTAAGTGAAGATGGACGCTACGCTATTGGTGTAGGTGTAGGTGTTCATGGTAATGCTGACATTGGAGAAGATCCTACTGAAGGAGAAGTAAAATTACATCCATTTGGTTCTGTTACAGTTGAAATCTGTATTGGTGAAACTGGTGGAGGTCAAAGACTAGCTGTTCAAAAAATGGTTGCTGAAGTTATGAAAGTGCCTTTAGATGGTGTACAAGTTGTTGATCCAGATACTCATGGTACACGTTATGATGCTGGTATGATTGGATCACGTGGTACTATCACAATGGGAACAACTGCTGTTAATGCAGCTAAAAATGCTCGCCGTAAATTATTAGAAATGGCAGCAGTTAAATTAAATGCAAACGTAGAAGATTTAGATACTGAAGATTTCTTAGTTTTTAATAAAAATATGCCTCAAATGAGATTACCATGGATTGCTATTACTGGTACTCCAGAAATGACAGTTAATGGTACATATAGTTATAAACAAAATTTTGATAAACCTAACTTTGCAGTCTATTTAGCAGAGGTTTGTGTAAATTTGGAAACTGGTGAAGCTAAATTAATTCGTGCAATTGAAGGATCTGACGTAGGACAAATTATTGATCCAATCAATATTCGTATGCAGGCTGAAGGTTCATTTGGTTCTGCTGGTGGAGATACTGGATTATTTGAAGAAATGATTATGGATACAAAGATAGGACGTTTTATGAATGGAAACATGATTGATTATAAATGGCGTACATTCAATAACTTTCCTCAATTTGATACTGTACTATTAGAAAGTGAATGGGATAGTGAAGCATTCCATGCTTTAGGATTTGGTGAAATTACACCTTCTCCAGCACCGGCAGCTATTTTAATGGCAGTAAGTAATGCAATTGGTGTAGAAATGACGGAATATCCATGTACACCTACTAAGATTTTGCGTGCAATGGGAAAAATTAAATAGGGAGGCTAATCACAATGAAAAAATTTGATCATATTAAAGCAAACAGTTATGATGAAGCAAGCAAAATTGTGCGTGAAGGTAAAGGAACTATCGATCCAATTGCTGGTGGAACAGATTTGCTTGGTACATATAAAGATAGATTATTAACAACATATCCTAAAGCTGTTGTCAGTATTAAAAATATACCAAATAATAAATATGTGGAAGATAAAGGAGATACAATCGTTATTGGTGCAGGAACAACTTTAAAGCAGTTAGCAGAAAATGATATATTAAAGAAATATGCACCAGCAGTAGCTCAAGCAGCACATTCAGTAGCTTCTCCAATTATCAGAACAACTGCAACTATTGGTGGTAATGTATGTCAAGATGTTCGTTGCTGGTATTATCGCTATCCACATAATATTGGTGGAAGATTAAATTGTAGAAGAAAAGGTGGAGATACTTGCTATGCAATTGTCGGTGAAAATCGATATCATTCTATTTTTGGTGGAATGAGTGCAAGTAGTCATGCCTCATGTCAAGAAAATTGTCCAGCAGGTACAAATATCCCAGCATATATGTCTAAAATAAGAGAAGGTGATTGGGATGGAGCTGCTTTAGAATTCTTTAAATACAATCCAATGCCTATGATGACAAGTAGAATTTGTCCTCATATTTGTACAGATTCTTGCAATCAAAATACTTATGGAGATCCAGTTAATATTCCTGCTGTTGAAAGAACACTAGGTGACTATATTTTAAAGAATAAAGATAAATATTATGCAGCACCAGAGATTTTAACTGGTAAAAAATGTGCAATCATCGGAGCTGGACCAGGAGGTTTAACTGCTGCTTATTATTTACGCAAAGCTGGTCATGATGTAACTATTTATGATGCCCATGAAAAAGCAGGTGGAGTTTTACGTTATGGAATACCACATTATCGTTTACCAAAAACAATAGTTGATGAGTTCTGTGATGCTTTAAGAGATATTATGGGTATTAAATTTATAATGAATACAAAAGTTGGTGAAGATATCACAGTAGAAGAAATTCGTAATCAAAATGATACAGTATATTTTGGTACTGGTGCTTGGAGCCAACCAGTATTAGGTTTAGATGGTGAAAACTTAACATCATTTGGATTAAATTTCCTAGAAGAAGTTAATACATATCTTCAAAAAGCAATTGGTGAAGAAGTATTAGTTTGTGGTGGTGGTAATGTTGCGATGGATGTTGCCTTAACATCAAAACGTTTAGGAGCCAAGAAAGTTAAACTAGTATGTCTAGAACAAAGACATGAAATGCCTGCTGATGAGTCAGAAATTAAAATGGCTGAAGAAGAAGGTGTTGAAATCTATAATGGTTGGGGACTTGGACGTATTGTTAGTGATGAAAATGGTCATGTTCAGGGACTTGAAGCTAAAAGATGTTTATCAGTAAGAGATGAAAAAGGACGTTTTAACCCAACATATGATGAAGAAGATACAATGATAGTTAATTCAGATTTCATTATTTTAGCAACTGGTCAAAAAGTCGATACTTCATTCTTGGGTGAAAAATTAGGATCTCAATTAAAAACTGAAAGAGGATTAATAGATGCTGATAGTGATTCTGGTAAAACTAGAGAAAAAGGTTACTATGCTGGTGGAGATGCTGTTACAGGTCCTAATCTTGCAATTCGTGCAATTCGTGCTGGACGTATAGCAGCTCATACAATGAATAGAGATCTTGGTGGAAAATCAGCTTTTGAAGAATTTAAAGAAAAGTATACACATTTCAATGTTGAAGGTGTAGAAGAAACAAAACAAAATAAACTATATGAAAAACCTGTAGAAGAACGTAGCTTAACTGGTGAAGATAGATCATCATTGGATCATGAAACAACACTTAAAGAAGCAAAACGTTGTTTACATTGTGCATGTTATGCAGTAAATGCTTCTGATATTACTCCTGTATTAGTTATGCTAGATGCAAAAATTATAACAACTGAAAGAGAAATATCAGCTAAAGAATTATTTACTACAAAATTAACAGTACAACAAGTATTACATAGTGGAGAATTGGTAACTGAAATTCAAATTCCTAAAAAACTTGGCGAAATGCACTATGATAAAACAAGAGTTAGAGATGCTATTGATTTCGCAATTGTTTCTCTAGCAAACAGAATTAAAGTAGAAAATGGTATTTGTCAGGAAGCTGATTTAGTATTTGGTGGAGTAGCACCAGTACCATATGTATTACCAAAGGTATCTCAATATTTAATTGGTAAGAAGTTAGATAGAGAAGTGGCTAAAGAAGCAGCTAGAATTGCATTAGAAGATGCAACACCTATGAGTCATAATGAATATAAGGTATTTATGGCAAAAGATTCTATCTATAAAGCTGTATGTCGTGCTGCTGGAATTAAAGAACCAGAAATTCCTGTGTTATAGGAGGTAATTATGAAAGTAAAAGAAGGATTTGTAATTAGAAAATATAATTATGGTATTGGTTATCGTATTGTTGATCCAACAGATGCTCTATTTCCACAAGTAAATGGTATTATTGAACCTAATGAAAAAGAAGTATTTATGTGGAATATCATGCAAGAAGAATTTACTAAAGAATCTTTAACTCAGGAAGTTATGAAACATTATGGCGATGATGAGGAAACTGCTATGAAAGCAGTAGATAAGTTTGTAGAAACTTTAACTATCCATCATTTATTAGATGGGGTACCTCCAAGATTCCCAGGTATGTAATAATATAGTAATATAAACTGTCATTATTTGACAGTTTATGTAGTATTCTCGTTTGTTTCTAAAACAACGAACGATTAAAATTAATCAAACTATGCATTTTTATGTACTCCTTATTATGTTTGATTAATGTAACAAATAAGTAGAAAGGGGTTTTTTATATGACTGGAAAAAGAATAGATATTTTATGGGCGTTTATTATTGGTGGATTATTAAGTATAGCAACAGAGGCTCTATGGTGGATTATAGTTGCCTTAGGATTACCAGTTGATTCATGGGCCATCACTGTTATGTTAATGGTATTAGCATTTATTGGTATGGTTACTTCATACTTAGGATTATTTCAAAAACTTGTTGGATTAGGTGGATTTGGAGCGTTTTTACCATTTTGTTCATTACCTTGTTCAATTATTTTAGATTATACTTCTTCAAGACAAGAAGGTGGTTCAATAGCTAAGTCAGTAGCAAAAGGATTAAAAGGTCCAGCATTTGTATTTAGTACTGGTATAACTTTTTCAATTGTATTAGCTTTATTAGTATTTTGGGTACAAGGCTTTGATGGTATGCTTGCACAATTAATGAATGCAAGTGCGTTAGAAGCTGTACCTATGAGTACTGGATTATTTATTAAAGCATTTATAGTTGGTGGATTAATTTGTGCAATATGGCAAATATTTTTTAGCATCAATAAGCAAAGTGTCACACTAAACATGGCAATGGGTATTTATACAGGTGCAATTTTGACAGCTATTGGAGCAATGGAACGCTTTATAAACTTTGCTGGTAGAGGAGTTGTTTTACAAATTCATGATACTGGTGAAGCTGTTTATCGCTGGTTTAGTGCTATATTACTGTTTGGTGATTTTAGTGGTTTATTAAGATTTATTCTTTTATTAGCATTTGTATTTATTGGAAGTACAGTTGTATTTGGTGAAGCTTTTTATAAAAAAACAAAACAATAATTTACTTGACATATCACTAAAATGGTGGTAAAAATAAATATCACCATTTTGGTGATAGGAGGGTAATATGACATATAAGGAATTTAGAAATATCTTTTTTAGAACATTAAATGAAGATCAAGAAATATTAATTAATGATTTAATGAAAGATAAAACAAAGCCTACAAAAGAATGTGCAGAATCATTTATCAAAACATTAAAGAAGTATCAAGAGGAACCTAATGTAAGCAATTTAAGAAAAATTACTGGCTTATCTCAAGCTAAATTTGCAGAAAAATATGATATACCAAAACGTACTATTGAAAATTGGGAAAAAGAAAGTAATTTTGTTATTGAAGCAAAAGGTTTATATAAAAGATGGGTATTGATGTATGTAGTCTTTGAAGAATTATTAGAATGTGGAAGTGTAGCATAGACATCTATCATATTTTATAAAAATGAAATATAATATAGCTACTGAGTAGCATTTGCGTAAGTCCGAGTGATTTATGTGAATGCTTTTTATTTTAAAGGAGGAAGAATTATGGCAGAAACAATTAATGGAATGATTATTGATGATGGTGTTTTAAAAAGTGGAAAAGAGTGTGAAGGAGATGTAGTTATTCCTGAAGGTGTTGTTAAAATAGGTGATATGGCTTTTTATACAAACAAGAAGATTACATCTATTACGATTAATGAAGGTTGTAAAGAAATAGGTAAATTTATTTGTAACTTATGTCCTAATTTACAATATATTAAAGTTCCTTCAAGTATTGAAAAGATGGAAGATAAAGCTTTAGTTGTAAAATTAGAAAGAAGTGCAGGTTTTACTCATACGATAGAAGCCAAAGAATATTATCCAAAGATAATTTGTAAAGAGGGATCTTTTGTAGATATTGCTTTTAAGGAAATGAAGAGCAAAGATGGATGGGTTGCTTCACATTCTAATGAACATATTGTAGAAATTGTTTATGAATAAAAGTTTTAAATAATTATTTCATGATTATAATGATATACTTATATGGGGTGACTACAAATGAATATATCAATTAGAAAATGGAAGATTGAAGATGCAAACGATTTAAAGAATGTACTTAACAATAAAAAGATTATGGATAATTTAAGAGATGGTATACCTTATCCATATAGTATAGAAGATGCTAAAGAATATATTGTACAAACACTAAATGCAAAAAAAGACAGTCAATACTGCTGGGCAATCACAGACGATGAAAAAGTAATTGGAAGCATTGGAGTTTTTCGTCAAAACAATATTCATTATCGCACTGCTGAAGTAGGATATTATTTAGCAGAAGAATATAGGAATCAAGGAGTAATGACAAAGATCTTAAAAGATGTATGTAACTGTATTTTTAGTAAAACAGATATTATAAGAATATATGCCGAACCATTTTCACACAATATAGGATCATGTAGAGCTTTAGAAAAAGCAGGTTTTAAATTAGAAGGTATATTGAGAAAAAATGCAATAAAGAAAAATCAGATATATGATATGAAAATCTATTCTATATTAGCAAAAGAGAATTAATAAAAAATTTAATTCTCTTTTTTTACTAATAAAAATTCAATAAAACAATAGACTAAATCAATAAAAAACAATTTTTTTCAATTATTTTCATTTAAAAAAAGAAAAATGCATTTTTTATTTGTATATAATAGTAGGTAGATATTTCTAAGTCATTTTCTTGGACTAACTGTCCAATGTTTTTTTCCAGCCTTTATGTTATGATTGGCTTAGAAATAATACCTCATCATAAATAAGGAGATTCTTATGTCTAATAAAATTTTAAAACCTAAAAAATGTTCTCTTTATCACTTTA
>CAZWZD010000006.1:5550-13223 GCA_964638235.1 uncultured Erysipelotrichales bacterium | reverse complement strand
TTTTCAGAAAAATCTTTTATAAACACATTGTCTGCTACAGTTAATTGTTTAGAGATAATTCTTAATAAAGTAGACTTCCCACTGCCACTTTCACCAGTAACAATAGTAAGTCCTGTATCTGGTATTTCCATTTTTGCATCTGTAAAGATAACTTTTTGATTATATTGGAAATACAAATGTTCTAAAGTTATCATTATTTTGTATGAATAGTTACTGTATCAGACTTTGTTGTAGATCCTACTGTAGCTGTTAATTTACCTGTTGCATCATAATCTTTTAAGGCTGTCACTCTTCTTGTAACGCTTGCTCCTGGAAAAGTGTATACTTTCTCTACATTAGCTCCCGTTATTTTAAGTGTAGATGTATTATAATCAACAACAAGTCTAGCCATTGCCCAAGTATAACCACTTCCACTCACCGACAAACCCTCAGTTTTAGTTGATGTAGCAGCATAAGTATGAGTAAACAAACTAAGTACCACCAATAAACTTAAAAATAAAACACCTATTATTTTTTTTATTGAAATATATGTATTCATTATTATTTTCCCCCCCCTTTCTGTTATTTTTATAATAATTAATACATGAATATTATATACTAAATAATTGTTGAAGATCTCCACGATTAAATTATAATCTCTCAATATATATTTGTCAATAAATAGTATTAATATTAATAATAACGTGTATTGTAAAATGAAACTGGAATAAGTTTTTAAGTAACCTAAAAAAGGTAAGGTCTGGATATGTTTAAAAAAGCGTCTGGATTACAGACGCTATTAAAAATCATGTTCATTTTCAGTAAAATAGAATATATTTTTTATTTCTTATCTTCATATTGTTGTTCATTAAACAGCTTCTTATATCTCTCTATGGAAATGTATAAAAGCTAACATTTTTTGGTGCATTTTTATATACAAAGTCTGTCATAAACAAAGTCTTCCATTGCTTATTACTTATTATCTATTTTTTTGGGCTGAAAATTTCATTGCGAGTTTCTTTTAAATCTTGAAATATTGTTATTGTCTTTAAATAATATACTTCACATTGATGAATTACTCAACTGTCATGACAAATTCTAAAAAGCGTGCTATTATTTCATTAATGAACAGTCAACCATTACTTTAACAGCATCAACATCTTTAGATAATCTATCTAAGGTTTCTGGTAATTCTGTTAATGAAATAGTTTCGCTTATTAAAGTATCACCATCTATCTCCTTACTCGTTAATAACTCTAATGCCTGTTTATAATCTTTCCTTTGATATGCTCGTGTTGTTACTAAACATATTTGTTTAAAATGTAAAG
The DNA here is from genome assembly GCA_964638235.1 of uncultured Erysipelotrichales bacterium. Lineage (GTDB taxonomy): Bacteria > Bacillota_I > Bacilli_A > Erysipelotrichales > Coprobacillaceae > MGBC113645. Next base: position 11,916 of record CAZWZD010000006.1, on the reverse strand, counting down.
CACTTATTGTCATTTGCATTGGTCGAGAGAAAGTTGCTACAGTAATAAGCTGTCCATTAGGTTTTAATAGTTTAGCAGCATTATCTAATCCATTTTGAGATCCTGATGCTTCAAATACCATATCAACACCTTTTTTATTACTTACTTTCATTGCATATTCTACAATATCTTCATCTTTAGGATTGATTACAGGTATATTTAATTTCTTGCAGTTATTTAATCTTGCTTCTGTTAATTCAGAAACGGTAACATCTATGCCTTTTTTCTTTAATACTAATGCAACCATTAAACCAATAGGTCCGCCACCAATAACTATAGCACTTTGCCCTGCTGCTGCCTTACTGCGACTAGCAGCATGACATGCAACAGCTAAAGGTTCTACTAATGCAGCGTGTTTATCACTTAAAGAATCTGGTATTTTAAATAGTAGATCTTCATCTACGTTCCAATATTCTCTATATGCACCATCACAATCTATCCCTATGCTCTTAACATCTAAACATATATTCTCATGATCATTTTCACATAACTCACAATGACCACAGCCTCTCATTGCATAAACAACAACACGATCTCCAACTTTATAATTTTTAACATTTGATCCTACTTCATCTACAACACCTGATGCTTCATGTCCAAATATTCTAGGAAAACCTGTTTGCGCTATTCTTGCATCCATATGTCCTTGTTTAATATGAACGTCAGAGCCACATATTCCTACATATTTAATTTTTACACGAACCTGAGAAGAACTAGGTTCCCTCTTTTCTACATCTTTTATAGAAACTTTACCGTTTCCTTCATAATATACAGCTTTCATTTTTTCTCCTTTTTATACTATGCCTAACAACTTCCACCAAGGAATAAATAATAATCCTAAGGCAATAGTTAGCATTATACTTCTAAGTAAATTTAATTTAACAAAATCTTTGAATTTAAGCATTCCTAAACCAAAAAATACCAATGCCCATGCATTTTCATATGGCAAAATATAGAAATCAATACTAGCATATAGCGTATAGATTGCTCCAATGGGATGAATATTTAATAATAAAGATATTTTAACTACAGTATTTAATAAACAAGTTAAAATAGCTAACGGTGTCATAACAAAATTACCTGCTGCACCTAATCCAAATAAAGTATATAAACTTCCATAAATACCACTATCAGATAATAAAGAACTTAACCATTTCGCAATTATTGTATCAAAGCCAATAGAAGATGCTACAGTACCAATACTCATACAAGAAACCATAAAAGCAATTGTACCCATATTTACTTTTTCTACTGATTCTCTTTTTCCAACATTAATACCCGGTAAGAACAAATAAACAACAGCTATTAAAAATCCATATAATATATTTAAATGATGTATTGTACTAGTCACTAAATAAAGAACCAAGAAAACCAAAGAAATCATAGCTTTCTTCTCATTATTTGTAATAGGTCCCATTTTCTTCAATTCTTCTTTTATCATTATAGAGCCGCCTGCTATTTTTTTATCATGAATCTTATATAATTTTAATATAGTCCATAAAAACAATAAGCAAATAGGTATATAAGGCAACATATAAATATAAACATCATACCAATGAAATATATATGGACCTGCTAATTGATATGCTTCTTCTAAAATAGGAGCATAACTAGGATTATATACATATACAGTTGATGTTAGTACACCACAAAATGCAGCCATCATTAATACTATTACTTCTTTATCCCCAGACTTATAACCCATAGATTGACAAATAGCAATAGCCAAAGTAAACATCAATAGCCAAGCTTGACAAAAAGAAATGCAAGCCATAAATAAACTTATAAAATATAAACCATATACTAATTGTTTAAAAGTTCCATCACATCTTACAACAAACCATAATGCTATACGTTTTAATAATCCACAATCAGCTAATACATTAGATAAAATCATTCCTGCTGTTACTAAATACATTAATGTATTTGTCCAAGGAGATAATGCTATAGAAGCATCAGCTACCTTGGACAATACATATGCACAAGGTAATAACATAGAAACGATTAAAGTAGGAAGAAGTTCAAACATGACCATTAATATAAAACAGAGTGTAATTGAAATAAACATTCTAACATTATAATCAAATATTCCATTTAAAGCATAATATAATATAAATCCACTTCCTAATGAAAATAGCCACTTTAATACTTTCTTTAGCTGGTCATTCATTTAAACCTTCTCCTTTATTACCAAAGCATATATCCACCATCAATTAAAATGTCAATCCCTGTTGTAAATGTAGATGCATCTGATAATAAGTAAATCGCTGCTCCACATAATTCATCTGCTCTCGCTACTCTATGCATTGGAGTAGCATTTAAGTTATGTTCTGCAATACCAGGATCAGTTAATTGCATAAAATTCTTAACATTACTCATACCCTTTTCCAAAAAACCTGGTGAAATGCTATTTACACGTACATTATAAGCTCCAAATTCGGCAGCAATACATTTTGTTAAATGATGAACTCCTGCTTTTGAAATACCATATGCTGCCATTGTACGTGGAGGATAATTACCAATATAACCACTCATTGATGCTATATTAACAATTGATCCTTCTTTTCTATCACACATTTTTTTACCAAACCACTTACAGCAAGAATATGTACCTACAATATTAACATGCATAACTCTATCTAAATCACTTTCACTATAATCAAATACTGTACCATGATGATTGATTCCAGCACAATTTAATAAACCATTTATTTTACCAAAATCTTTCTCTACTTTATCACTAATATTTTTAACGTTTTCTTCATCAGCTATATTAATAATGTACCATTTAACCTCAGTCTTATATTCATTAGCTAAATAATTAGAAAGCTCTTCTAATCTATCTTCACTGCCAGGAACATCCATAATTGCCAATTTTGCTCCAAATTGTGCTAATCCTTCAGCAAAGTGCTTCCCTAAGTTTCCAGCTGCTCCTGTAACTGCAACAACTTTATCATTCATTTTAAAAGCGTCCATTATATTTATCATTTTCTTTCCTCCTATAATACTCCTAGTACGATCCACCATGGTATAAATAATATTCCTAACCCAACAGCAAGCATAACAACTCTTATAACATTAACTTTAATAAAATCTTTAAATTCTATCATTCCCATTGCAAAGAAAGCCATTGTCCAAGCATTTTGATATGGCATAACATACATATCAGTAGATAAATGTAAAGCATTTAATGCTCCTAATGGATTGATTCCTAATTGTTGACCTAATTGAGCAATAGGAGTTGCTAAACAGCTTAATAAAGCTAAAGGTGTCATAACTAATTTTCCAACAGTACCTAATCCAAATATCGTATATAATACTTTAAATGGTCCAGCATCTTTCAATAAGCTAGATAATAGATTTGTAACTAACGTATCAAATCCTAAAGCACTACCTACTGTTCCAATACTACAACAAGCAACCATGAATGCTATAGTACCCATATTTATTTTCGTTACTGATTCAATTCTTCCAACATCGATGCCAGGTAAAAACAAATACACTACAGCTGCAATAAATCCATATAATGTAGCTAATCCATGGAATGAACTCGTCACAATAAACAATAATAAGAATACTAAAGAAACAGCAGCTTTCTTTTCTCTCGTACTAACTTTTCCTAATTTCTTATATTCACCATCAAAGTACTCTTTACCACCTTCAACATTATAATTCTTTGTTTTATATATCTTAGTTAAAATAAACAAGAATAATAGACAAATCAAAATATAAGGTGCCATATAAATATATGTTTGATACCATACATATGTAGCATTTGGATCAATAGATTTAACAGCTGAATCTAAAAATGGCACATAGGCTGGATTATATGTATAAACTGTTGATGCTAATGAACCACAAAATGCTGCCATACATAATACTAATGTTGGCTTCTCTTTTGGCCCATATCCCATTGCTTTACATAATGCAATTGCAAGTGTTAACATTAATAACCAGGCTTGACAAAAAGAAATACAAGCCATAAATAAACATACAAAAAATAAACCATAAACTAATACATTAAACGAATTACCACACTTTCTTAAAAACCATAATGCTAAACGTTTCATTAATCCACAATCAGTCATAACATTCGCAAATATCATACCTGCTGTTACTAAATACATTAATGTATTTGTCCAAGGCTGTAATGCTGTAGAAGCATCAGCAATGCCTGCTAACATATATACACATGGTAACACCATAGATATTAATAAAGTAGGCATTAAATCTAATGCAACCATAACAATAAAGCTTACAGAAATCGCAAAAAATTTCTGTAATTCATTGCTAATTCCTAGTGGAATAAACCAAATAATAATCCCTAATCCCAATGATAAAACCCATTTTAAAATAATGGATTTATCAACTTTTTTTTCATCATTCATCTCAATTACCTCATATTATTTTTCTTTTTTCTTATTTTCAACTTCAGTAAAATTAATTGTTTCAATATAAAAACCTAACTTATCATATGAATCAAAATATGCAAACTTAATATCAGGCCCTCTTGGTGAATCAGCTAAATGATAAGCTTCAATACCATGTTCTTTCATATATTGAATAGCATCTTCATGACTAGAAACATCAAAACGAATATGATGAATACCTCTATTCACTTTTTTATAATATTCCATCCATGCACTTTCACCATCAACAGGACTTAAATATTCTAATTGAACTGAAAAACTATCTTTATCAAAAAAATCCATCCTTACTCCTGGTAAAGGATCTTGTTTAACTCCTCTAAAAATAGTGTTTTCATGTCTTGTAACAGTTCCTCCCGTTACATTTTTCTCATCCAATTGAAATACATCAATCATGTTTTTTCGTAATTCTTCTACTTGATCAATTGGTGTAATAATTCCTACTTGATCAAGTTTTACAAATATCTCATCAAAACTCTTTTTCATTTTTATCTCTCCTTTTTTTGTTAAATATTTGACAAGTTTTGTCAATATTGTATATAATTCTTGTAATCAAGTCTTTATTTTATTTAACAGTTTCTATGCTGTTATTTTGTCGTTTTTGACAATAATGATATGGAGGATTCAATAATGTACACAACGACCAAAACAATATCTCAACTCTTATCTGATTATAATGTTATAGAATATAAAGAAAGTCCTGTTTTCTTTTTCAACTCTTATCAAATGCAATCTAAACATAATGATAAAGATATTCTTATATTATATAGCGATGAATATGCATCACTATATAAAAAAGTCAAATCACCTTGTTATATAATTATTAAAAAAACAAGCTTTAAAGCCACTAATGATCCTAATACTCATATGATATTAGTAGATAATTGCAAAAAAGAAGAGATATATTCAATACTTAATAAACATTTCTATCTTAGATTAGAAAAAGATTCTATTCTAAAAAATGAATTACTGCATATTATGAGCTGCCGTAATAGTTTACAAAGCGTCCTTATAGAAGCTACAAAAATATTAAAGAATCCATTTATTGTATATGATAACAATTATTCTCTTGTAGCACATTCAGTAGCAAAATCTTTAGACGTAGCTCCTGCTCAGAATGTTATTAAGAATGGATATGCTAATGTTGAAGTTATTGCTAAAATGGAGAAAAATGGTTCATTAGATTATGCATTTAAGAACCAGCCTTTCCCGACATTAATTAATATAGTTAATGGATATCAAAAACTAACTGTCAGTATATATAATCAAGATGATTATGTTGGCTTGCTATGCTTTTTTGATTATGTTAGACCAATTAGAGAAGAGGATTATGAAATTGTTCAATTTATTGGTGAATTAACACGCATCTATTTTCATACACAATTAACACAAATTAATAATTGGACTCCTTGGGACTATATATTCTCTATGGCTTTAAAACAAAGAAAACAAATCAATATTGATGAAGTTAAACATTTAGAGTTGACGATTCCCAAAAAAATGAAACTTTTAGCTATTTCTTCTGCAGGATCATTTAAAACATTACATGGTAATCAGCTTAAATACTTACAAACTAGGATACATAACAGATTATCTTCTTGTCATCAATATTTTTTAGATGGATGTCTTGTTTGTTTAGACAAGAGTTCTTTATTAGATATATTGAATGATCATAATCATTGGGATGGATTTGTTGATGAATTAAATAGATTAAATCTTGTATGTGGGATAAGTCAGCCTTTTAGAGATATTTCAAAGCTTTCTATAGCATATGATCAAGCAGTTGCTGCTTTTGAAATAGGACAAAAACAAATGACTAATAATTCTGTTTATGAATATAAAGACATAATACTCATACATATGTTAGAACTATTAGATAGAAATTACCCTGTGGAGAATT
>CAZWZD010000006.1:0-5540 GCA_964638235.1 uncultured Erysipelotrichales bacterium | reverse complement strand
CTGCTCTTTTAACTTTACTAGAATATGATCAACAGTATAATACTAATTATGTAGAATTTTTATTAATATATTTAGCTTGTGGAAATAATATTCATTTATGTGCACGGTGTTTTAATATTCATTATAATTCAGTTAAATATAGATTAAATGTCATTCAAGAAATAAGTGATATAAATCTAAAGAATAATAAAGATATCATTCATTTATTTATTACTTGCCAAATATATGTCATAAAACATCCTGAAATCCTAGAAAAATATAAAGATTTTCTAAAAGATACACCTCAGACACTTTTTTAAAGTGTCTTTTATTACAATTTTTAATATCTATTTTTGTTATTTTTAACAATGTTAATGTATGAAATAACTATTATAATATCATAAAGAATCATTAAGATTCATAAACAGGAAAGAAGGATTGATGAAATGAAACTAAATTTGAAGAATAAAGTTGTTGTTATTACTGGTGGTGCTCAAGGTATTGGTAAGTCTATGGCAGAAGGATACTTGAAAGAAGGTTGCCTTGTAGCAATTTGTGACATTAATGAAAGTGCTTTAAAGGATGCATTAGATTATTTTCAAGAATTAGGTTATGATGCTATTACAAAAGTATTAGATGTTTGCGATAATAAAGCTGTAAATGATTTTGCTTTAGAACTTTATAATACATATGGACATTTAGACGTATGGTTAAATAATGCTGGTATTCTATTTCCTAAAGGGATTTTAGAACAAGAATTAGAAGATTTTGAAAGAGTCATCAAAGTTAATTTAAATTCTACTTTTAATGGTACTCAAGCAGCTGCTAGACAAATGAAAAAGACAGGAAGTGGTGTTATTATTAACACTGCATCTTTTGCAGGTTTATTACCTACTGCTTTTAGATGCTCATACGCAGCAAGTAAAGCAGGAATTATAGCATTTACAAAGGAGACTGCTGCAGAATTAGCGCCTTATAATATTAGAGTCGTTGCAATTGCTCCTGGTATGGTAGAAGTAGGAATGATGAAAGAAAGATTACAAAGTGATGAACGAGAAAAAATAATTAGTAGAATTGCTATGAGAAGATGTGCTCAGCCTAGCGAAGTAGCTGATTTAGTTGTCTTTTTAGCTAGCGATGCTGCTTCATATTTATCAGGTTCTGTGTATGAAATAACTGGTGGACAAAACTGTATTCAAGATGTTATGTCACCTTGGGGATTATATTAATACTGAAAATGGATTAAAAAACGAAGCACTATTTAATATATTGTGCTTCGTTATATTTTTATTAGTAATCTAATGCGACGACACTAAATTTCTGGTCTTTTTCAATTAAATGAACTATTACATTGATATCTTGAGAATCTATGATTGTGTTCATTTCATTAAATTCAAGAAGTAAAGATACATCATAGTATGTATAATCTTCTAATCCTTCTATTGCTATACTTGATATATCAGATGATATAATGGAATATTTAGTAACTTCCTGATTATTTTTTCCTTCATCTATTAAAGTATTAACATTTTTATAATAATCTTCTTTTGCATAAGTTATAAAATTATCTTTTCTATCTTCATAAAAGTAATCACTACCACCTATTTGATCTTTATTTTTATTTACTAAAGTAAAGTAATCTACCGCAAAATAAGCACTTACTAGTTCATATACTTGAGATTTATCATTATTATCAAATGCAATATTTAACTTATTATATATGTCTTTTAATAAATCAGTTTCGTTTTCTTGAGCTATATATGAAAATTCATTCTTTACTACTGTATTACTTGGAGTTTTATCTCTAGTAATATAGATACCATAGCTTGTTAAAGTGATTGCTATTATTAATATAAATATAATAATATACTTTCTTTTTTTAATAAATGTTTTATATGATTTTGTGTCTTTTATTTTTGGTAAATAATCACTTTTAATAAAGATATTTAAGATAGTTAATACAGGTTGATATTTACGTCCTATCATTCCTGTAGCTTCTACAAATATTTCAAAGAATAACATTAACATTAAAAACAATATAGTAGCAGCTATCTTATCATATAAATATAAGTATGAACATAGAGAAAACATAGCTGTAGCAGCATATAATACTAATACACTTTTGGTTTGTCCTAACTCTAGTTTAAACATAAGATTATGATGTAAGTGATTCTTATCTGCTTCACTAAAGCTTTTATGATGAACCTTTCTTCTTACAATAGCTATCAAAGTATCCATGATAGGAACCATTAAAACCACTATAGGAGCTCCTAAAGTAAAGAATGTTGAACTTTTATATCCAAAACCTAATAAAGATATAACAGCTATCATAAAGCCTATAAACAAAGCTCCACAATCACCTAAAAAAACCGATGCTGGATGAAAATTATAGACAAGAAACCCTGCTATAGCTCCAGCCAATAGTAAAGATAATGAAGATATATCAGTTCTACCATAAGTTAATGATATCATAGATATAGTAAATAAAACAATAATAGATATACCAGCACATAATCCATCTAAACCATCTATTAAATTAACTGCATTAGTAATTCCAACTATCCACCCTATTGTAATAATAATCGCAATCACATAAGAAATATCAGAAGGAATATTAGGAATAGTAAAATCTTTTAAAGAAATACCACCATAAAATATAACAACCAATGCGGCAATTATTTGTCCTAACATTTTATATTTTGGTTTTAAATCATGTATATCATCATAAAATCCAACTAAGAAAATAATAAATCCACCAACTAACATAGAATTAATTTGTGTATCAGTTTTTAAAAAAATCATTGCTCCTATTAAAAAACTCACATAAACAGCATAACCACCAGTTCTAGCAATTATGCCCTTATGAATAGTTCTATTATTAGTATGAGCAATTATTCCCAATCTCTTTGTAATTTTACTAACAACAGGTACTATTGCTAAACTTATAAGAAAAGTAACTATAAATGAAAGACATATTTCTATATTCATAAAATTACCTCCTGAAAGTATTATATTACAAAACTACATAAATACAAAATATTTTTTTGATTAATCAGCTTTGATATTATATAATTCTATATAGCTTTAATGATTGCAAATTTAATATCATTAATAAAATTATTTATAAACGGGTGAAGAATATGATAAGAAAAGGAATTATTTCAGATTTAGATAGTATTGAAGAAACATATTTAGAACATTTTGCATATGAAGAAAAACATGGTGCATTTACAGTTTTTAAAAAAGATATTTATCCTACTAGAATTGATGCAAAAAAAGCAATAGATAATCAATCATTATATGTTTATGTAGAAAATAATATTGTTTTAGGTAGTATTATATTAAACAATCAGCAGCCTAAAGAATACAAAAATATAAATTGGAAATGCAAAGCAAATGGCAATCAAATTAATGTCATTCATCTTTTAATGATAAAACCTAGTGCTGCTAAAAAAGGCATTGGTTCCTCACTTGTCAATTATGCTTTAAATATTGCTAGAAGAAATTCATGTATAGCAGTTAGATTAGATACAGGATCACAAAATATTCCTGCTGTTTCTCTATATAAAAAATTAGGTTTTGAATTAATTGCTAGTGCTGCTATGAATGTTGGAGGAGAAATTTCTCATAAAAATCATTTATTTTTTGAAAAAATACTATAATTATGTAAAGTTTTCTTAAAAATAGAGAAATTCTTTTTAATAATTCAACTAATTAATGATTTTAGTTCTTAAAACTGTTATAATAGAAATATCTAAAAAGGAGGAAAACGAATATGCACAAATTAGGTATTTCTGTATACCCTGACAAAACACCAATGGAAGAGGTATACGCTTATATGGAAAAAGCTGCTAAATTGGGATTCAGCAGAATTTTTACATGTTTTTTATCTATTCCTGAAGAGGAAAGAGCAGATTATATGGTTCAGTTTAAAGAATTTATGAAAAAAGCTCACGAATTAGGATTTGAAGTTGCTGCTGATACTAATCCAGGAGTTTTTGAATTAATTGGAGCAACACCTGATAATTTGAAGCCATTTGCTGATTTGGGACTAGATATTATTAGAATGGATGGTAACTTTGGAACTCAAGGTGATATTCAATTAACACGCAATCCATATAATATTAAAATTGAATTTAATGCAAGTATGGACTCAGGTGTTGAATTATTAATTAAACAAGGTGGAAATAAAGATCAAATCATCATGTGTCATAACTTCTTCCCAGAACGTTATACTGGACTTGATTTTGATTTATTCCAAGATTTTAACAGCTATTGGAAAGAATTGAATTTACATACTGCTGCTTTTGTTTCAAGCAATAATGAAAACACTATTGGACCATGGCAAGTTTTCTGTGGTTTACCAACAGTAGAAATTATGAGAGGTTTACCAATTGAAGTCCAAGCTCGTTATTTATTAGCTACTGGTAATGTAGATGATATATTAGTTGGTAATTATCCTGCAACTGATGAAGAATTAGAAGCATTATCTAAGATTAATTATCAAGCTATTGAAATTAGAGTTGATGAAGCTGAAGGAGTTTATGATAATGAAAAAATGATTATGTATGATTTTGGTCCTCATTATGATAGATATGATCATTCTTCATTCATGTTAAGATCTTCAATGCCAAGAGTTAAATTTAAAACAAAGAAGAGCGTTCAGGATTTATTTGCTGAAACAAATACTCCTAAAGTAAAATCACAATCTATTCCTTATCGTGATCCAGGTAAAAAAGTATTTACTAGAGGTGATGTCTTAGTTGTTAATGACAATTTAGCTCATTATCGTGGAGAATTAGAAATTGTTTTAACTGAAATTCCTAACGATGGAGAACGTAATTTAGTAGCTACTGTTAAACCAGAAGATTTAATGTTATTAGATTTTATTGCTCCAGGACAACATTTCAATCTTATAAAATAAATAATAAGAAATTTTAATTCAAAAAACAATGTTACAGTGTAATTCTGTTAACATTGTTTTTTTATTCATCTACTTTTCTTCAATGATAATATATTGAAATATATCATCTTTATCCAATTCCACATTTCCCCATTATTTTTCAATAAACACATGAAGTTGACTTCCACATTAATAGAGAAATTGATGTAATTGCTTTCATAATTATTTTAATGTTATTATATACGTGGAAAGAGAAATAAAGTTAACTTATGGGGTGAAAAAATGAATAGTCGACAAATCAAATTTTTAAAGCTTTTAAAAGAACAAAGTGAGTATAAACCCGCATCTTTCTTTGCTAAATGGTTATCTGTATCAACGAAAACTATATATAGCGATATAAATGCTCTTTATAGCTTGTTACAAGAAAATGGTTTACACCTTGATTCTTCACCAAGAAATGGAATAAAGTTAATTGGCGAGGAACGCCAGTTTAATGATCTTATTGCTAAAATTTATGATGAAAATGAAAGTGACGAATATTCTCCAATTAATCGTCGTTTCGTAATTATAAGAATGTGTTTATTAGAAAATAAGAAAATCACATTTTTTATTTTTTTTGATGCAAACTGTTGACTAATCATCAAAAATGTGGGGCTTA
>CAZWZD010000005.1:10013-14288 GCA_964638235.1 uncultured Erysipelotrichales bacterium | reverse complement strand
TATCATATAAGTCAACTTATATAATAATTTTTTTTACTTTTTATAAAAAAAGAACTGAATAATCATCAGTCCTTTAATATTTCTAAAATTCTTTGAATATTTGAATAACCATTCCTTAAAGCAAAGCCAATAACAATACTTGATAATACTGAAACTATTGTTAAAACAAGACCTAAGGATTTGAGAATAAAATGGATTTGTTGCCCATAAATGATTAATACAATTCCAAGGGAGGAGAAGATAATGAATGCTGTTAACCATTTTTGCAATTTTTTATATTGTTTACTTTGATAAATAACTTCTTGTTTATAAGCTTGTTTTAATTCCTGATTCATTTTAAATATCCTCCTAATATTGTAATCCTGGATTAAAGAATCCAACTAATACCCCAACAAAGGCAATAACTACTAATAATAACATAACTTTAATTGGTGACATTTTCTTTTTAGCAAGTAAATACCAACATAATAATACGAATGCTGCAGTTAAGAAACCTGGATATACGCCATCTAATGTTTTTTGTAAATCTAAGAATGGTTCTTCTGCACCTTTAGCAGTCATTGTAAATGAAGTAGAAATACTAACCCATGTAGCAGCAACTGCTCCAATAACAATACCACCTAACATAGTAATTGATTCTCTTAAAGCTTCACCTTGAGGTCCAACTAAGAAATCAACTGCTTTACCACCTAATTCATATCCTTTGAAATATAATAATTTCATTCCAAAATAAGCAAATAAATTCCATACGATAATATAGAAGATAGCTCCAAGTGGAGAACCACCCGTAGACATCCCCATAGCAATTCCTAATAAAATAGGAATAACTGTACCAACAACTAACGAATCACCAATTCCAGCAATAGGTCCCATTAAACCAGCACGTAACCCATTAATTGTTTCATCATCAACATCTTCTGCACCATTTGCTCGAGCTTCTTCTAATCCAGCAGTCATACCAACAATAACTGTTCCAAGTTGTGGTTCTGTATTAAAGAATGCTGTATATGTTTTGATAGCTTTTGCTTGATCTTCTTTCTTTGAATATAGTTCTTCAATTAATGGCAACATTGAACATAAATAACCAAATGTTTGCATATGTTCTTGTGAAAAACAAGTTAAGTTTCCATAATACCAATTATGAAATGACTTTGTTAAAGCCTTTTTTGATAGTTTCTTTTCCATTTTTAAATATCCTCCTCGTCATCATCAAAATCAGCATCTACAACAGCTGGTTTATTGATTGATAACATTTTAATTCTATAATTAATTAATGCAAACATACCAGCGATAACTGTAGCTGAAACCAAATTAATTCCTAAGGCAGCAGCTAAAGTAAATCCAAAGAAGAATGGAATAAAATCAATAGCTTTTGTAACAATTTGTTTTAATAAAATAGCAATTCCAACACATGGTAATAATGAACCAACAGTAAATAACGTTTTCATTGCAAGTCCATCCATAGGAAGATAAGCTTTAATGATATCAACCATTGGTGCACCCATTTTACACATAATAAGTGTAGGAATAAATGAACAAATAATATGAGAAATCCATGGTAATACCATATCAACAACATATAATTTCTTATAATTTCCCTTTTCAACAGCAGTCCATCCAATATGCTGCCACGCTAAGTTAATTGTAGCAGTTCCATAGAATAAAACTGTTCCTAAAGTACCAACCATTGATCCAAATGATACTGCTAAAGCTTTAGCATCAGCACTTCCTGCATCTAAACCATAACTCTTAACAGCAATCATTGCTAGTGGAATACCAATATAACTTACTGCACGCACATCAGCAGAAACTGTTCCACCAGGAGTTACTAATGCAATGTAAACAACCTGCATTGCTGCACCAACTAAAATACCAGTTGTAATATCCCCTAAAATAATACCACATACCAAACCACCAATTAACGGTCTACCTAATGTGTAGTTACCAAATGATGTTCCACCTAAACCAGGCATACTTGATAAACAAGCAAATAGTCCTAGTAAGGCAGCCTGAATCCAACTAATTTCCATAATTTAAACCCTCTCTTTCAATATTAATAACCAAATTTACCTTTAAAATCATCCCAAGTTCCAATAGAAACATCAGGCAATAATGCAAATTTGATTTTGTAACCTGCTTTTGCAATTTTTTCAAATGCATCTGCTTCTTCTTGGGTAATTGACTGATTGTTACCTAATTTAACAGCTCCTTCTCTATCATTACAAGGACCTACAATAACAGTATCAACTCCACATTTAAATCCCTGATCTACTAATACAGTACACATATCAACAGGATTTTTTGTAATTAAGAAATACTTTGTATCACTATCTAATACTTTCTGACTCTTCTTTTTAAAATCAGCTAAAGTCCAAACAAATGTTTTCTTTCCACTAGCTGCTTTATAAGCAGCCTTTAACACATTATTGCTTGCTGCTTTATCATTAACTGCAATCAACCCATCACATGGATACTCTCTAGCCCAACGTGTACATGTTTGACCATGTATCATACGATCATCAATACGAATAAATGAAACTGACATTTTCTTTTCCTCCTTCTATACATCTTCTTCTTCGTCATCATCAGCAATTTTAAATTCTTTTAAACCACCAACTGCTTCACTTATAACTGTACTAACTAATAAATCTTTATCTAAGTTATCTTTCATTAGTATAGTTGTTAATGCTAAAGGTAAATTCATTCCTCCAATAACTGTTGGCTGAATACCTTTTAAAGCTAAGACATTTAATGCTGTTGTAAGTGGTGAACCACCAATAATATCTGCTAAAAGAATAACTTCATCATTTTCTTTAATCGGTTTAATAACTTCTTCAAATACTGTCGCAAATTCATCAGCACTTAATCCATCCATTAAACCTGTAGAAATAACATCATTTCTTTTTCCAGATAACATGAATACTGCATTCTTTAAACCATTCGCAAATTCACCATGACTTACTAATACTACATATTTCATTGAACCCCTTCCTTTCTAAGCAACTACATTCTAGCAATTTTAATCCTAAAAAACAGTTGTCATCTGTCACATAATTGATGTTACATTTTTCACATTTAATATGACAAATGTCACAAAATGAAGTTTGAACAATTTAAAATTTGTTATCAAATGAAATATTGAGTATAATAATTTTAAGAGGTGTAATAAATGTCAAAAATAATAAAAAACAGTAAAATAATAACAATTATCTGTATATGCATATGTTTAATAGCTGCGACTTTCATTTATCTCTATTATATTGACAGTAATGCTTCTATATCTTTAAGACATAAAGTTTTTGGAGCAAGTTATATGACAATGAACAATCCGTTTTATGAAGTCATTGATAATCAAATCAAAAAGCAGGTAGAAGCAAATGGAGATATTTTATTAACATTGGATCCTGCATTAGATAAAGATAAACAAAATGAACATATTTACAAATTTATAGAACAAAAAGTAGATGCTATTTTCTTAACTCCCATAGATTATAAAGCTGTTGAACCCGCTATCAAAAAAGCAAGTGAAGAAAATATACCTATCATTGTTATAGATAATCCTGTTTATAACAGTGAATATGTATCTTGTACAATCGTTAGTGATAATTATGATGCTGGTGTGCAATGTGCTAAAGATATGATGAAAAGAAAAAATAAAGCAAATATTATATTACTAGAACATTTAAGTGCTAAATCTGCAATTGATAGAATTGAAGGATTTAAAGATACAATCAAAGATTATCCACAATATAAAATTGTAAATTCAGCTGATTGTAAAGGACAAATAGAACTATCTTTTCCTATTACCAATGATTTATTAAAAGAAACACAATCAGTAGATGTTATTATGTCATTGAACGATCCAAGTGCAATGGGAGCTTTAGCTGCAATTGAAAAAAACAATAGAAACAATATATTAGTATATGGTGTAGATGGTACTCCCGATTGTAAAAATCTTATCAATAGTGATACAAATATGATTGCTACCTCTGCTCAATCACCAATTACTATGGCAGATATAGCAGTAGAAAATGTTTATAAAATACTAAATAATGAAACAATAGAAACCCAAATAACAGTTCCTGTGACATTGATTACAAAAGAAAATATCGATCAGTTTGATATCGAGGGGTGGCAATAATGAAAAAATACTTATCACCATCATTAAGAACAATTAAGACTTTCATGCTGTTTTTAAATTTTAGTATTATTTTAATGATTTCTAGCATTGTATTATTTTCTACAAAATATATAAATGAAATGCAAAGTGCAAGA
>CAZWZD010000005.1:0-10003 GCA_964638235.1 uncultured Erysipelotrichales bacterium | reverse complement strand
TTTTAGACAATGTTTCAACACTGCCTTATAGCCCTGATAAAATATTCTTTTTTTCAATTGGATCATTCTTATTATTATCTATTATTATTTATATTCGTTCGATTGAAAAAAACAGAAATAAATCTTTTATTTTATATACAAGTATTTTAGAAATTGTTTTATGTTTTATGATTATTAATGCAACATATGTATCATATAATGGAATTTCATTTCTTGTTTTTATTGATATTATTATTCATATGAAAGAGAATAAGAAAACATTATGGTTTATAATAATATTATTATTTATATTATTATTTACTAACTATGATATATATTCATCTATCATACCTACTGTATCTATCAATAGCTATATATCTGTATTTTCTAAATCCACATCAACTGTTTTATTAGTTTTAACTCATGGTTTAGAATCAATAAATACAATACTATTTATTATATTTATGATTATTTTCATTACCAATCAAAGTAAAGAAAATGAAAGAATAACTAGTGAATTATTAATGATTAATCAAGTTAACACATCATTAAAAGAATACGCTAAGATCTCTGAAAAGATGGGAGAGGACAATGAAAGAAAGAGATTAACCAGAGAAATGCATGATACATTGGGTCATGCTTTAACAGGTATTGCAGCTGGAGTAGATGCTTGTATTGCTATGATTGATATTTCACCTGCTGAAACAAAGAAACAACTATTTATTATTTCTAAAGTAGTAAGACAAGGGATTAATGATGTTCGTAATTCTTTGAATAAATTAAGACCAGGAGCATTGGAAAAACATACTTTTAAGGAATCTATAGTTAAATTAATTAATGAGTTTAAAGAAGTTTCTTCGATGAAGATTGATTTAGTTTATGAAGTAGAAAATATTGATTTTGAAAACACAAAAGAAGATGTTTTATTTAGGGTTATTCAAGAAAGCATGACGAATGCTTTAAGACATGGTCATGCATCTTATATTTACATTCATATATATTTAAAAGAACAGTCATTTATTGTAGAAATTAAAGACAATGGAATGGGATGTAAAGATATTCATTATGGATATGGTTTAAAACATATGAAGGAAAGAATTTCTTATTTAGATGGAGAGGTTTTATTTGATGGTAGTGATGGTTTTTATACATATATAAGTATTCCAATAAAGAGAGGGGAAAAATATGATTAAAGTTTTAATTGCAGATGATCAGGAATTAATCAGACAATCGTTAAATATTGTATTAAGTACGCATAAGGATATTGAAGTTATAGCAACCTGTAAAAATGGTTTTGAGGTATTGAATGCTATTAGAAAGAATAAGCCTGATATTATTTTAATGGATATTAGAATGCCAGATATGGATGGTGTGAGTTGTACTAAAAGTATTAAAGAAATGTATCCACAAATTAAAATCATTATTCTTACAACATTTGATGATGATGAATTTATTTATAGTGCTTTAAAATATGGAGCAAGTGGATATATTTTAAAAGGGGTTAGTATGGATGAACTTTATAAGGCTATTCTTACTGTTTATAATGGTGGAGCTATGCTCAATCCTGATATTGCTAGTAAAGTTTTTAAATTATTTACTAAGATGGCTAGAGGAAATTATACAATTAGTGTTGAAGAAGATAAAGTTGCGGATATTTCTAAACCTGAATGGCGTGTTATTCAGCAAGTTTCTTTAGGTTTATCTAATAAAGAAATTGCTCAAAAGTTATTCTTATCTGAAGGTACAGTTAGAAATTATTTAAGTTCCATATTATTTAAATTAGATTTAAGAGATAGAACACAACTAGCAATCTGGGCTGTTCAATCTGGTATTACTGCAAAGGATTTTGATGATGAAGCGTAAGATATTTTATACTATAATCATTATTGTATCTTTAATGATTGGATTAACGGTATATTATGATGCTACATTAGATACAACAATTACTATAGGAATTTTTGCTGGCAGTAGTTGGAATGTTCCTAATCCAAATAGTTATACAATTATTGATAATGCGATTGAAAGATATGAAAAAGATAATCCTCATATATTTATAGAATATGAAAGTGGTATTTTGAAAGATGATTATTCATCATGGTTATCTTCTTTGATTTTACAAGGAGAAGAACCAGATATATTTATGATATTATCTGATGATTTTAATACATTATCATCTTTAGGTGCATTGCAAAATTTAGATAAACTCATTGAAAAAGATACTCATTTTTCTTATGATGATTATTATTCATGTTCACTTATAGCTGGTAATTATCATAATGTGCAATATGCATTACCTTATGAAAGTAATCCAACTTTAATGTTTGTTAATCAAACATTATTGGATAAAGAAGGTATTTGTACTCCTGATAACGATTGGACTTTAGATGATTTTTATAATATTTGTAAACAAGTTACAAAAGATACAGATAATGATGGTATTATTGATCAATATGGATTTTATAACTATGATTGGCAAAATGCTGTTAATGCTTATGGAATAGAACTATTTAATAGTAGTGGTACTAAATGTGATTTTAATTCTAAAGAAATGAAAGAAGCATTACAATTTGTTAAAAAGCTTACATCTTTAAATGATAGTAAGAATTTAACATCACAAGATTTTGATGAAGGTAATGTAGCTTTCTATCCATTAACTTTTGCAGATTATCGTACTTATAAACCATATCCTTATAGAGTCCAAAAATATTCAACTTTTGATTGGAAATGTATTGCAATGCCAACAGCTGATGGAAAAGAAGCTATTAATGAAACTTCAACTTTATTATTAGGTATGAGCAGCAGATCTAATCATAAGGATGAAGCATGGAATTTTATGAAATATTTATCTTATGATAAACAAGCTCAAATTGATTTGTTTGAGTATTCTCAAGGTATTTCTGTTCTTAAAAAAGTTATTCAATCAGATGAAGTTATATCTCTTATTGAAGAAGATGCATTAGATGATACGATTAATATTGAAACGTTAAATCAGGTGATGGAGTTAAATACTACTTCTTCTAAATTTAAGAAAAAAGAAAATGCATTGATTACTGCTGATTCTTTGATTAATCAGGCATTGTCTAATAATGAAGATATCGATACTTTCTTAAATCGAATACAGAAAGATATTCAAGCATACTTAAATGAATAAATGAAGAATCAAGATGATTCTTCATTTTTCAAATATTTCTTTAATGTTTTTCTAATAGCACCTTTTCCTGAAATTTCTTCTATAAATATTTGTTCAATGAGCTCTCCAATTTCTGCTTTATATAAATCTATATGAAAGATACGTTCATTAGATAAAATAGGCTTTAATTGTCCATGATAAGTGTCTAATTCACCTATTTTAATATCTTTTAAAAGTTCAGTTAATTCTAAAAGCATTAGATCACTTGATAATTCAAATTCTTCTCCATCATCATTAACTGCTAATAAATAACGACACCACCCAGCAATTGCTAATGGAATTCCTATCAATTCTCTAGCATTGCCATATTTATTGACATATTCTTTAATTGTTTCACCATATCTAATTCCTACTTTTTGTGATGTATCAGTAGCTATTCTTTGAGGTGTATCTGGCATAAATGGATTAGGTAGTCTGACTTGAATAACTTCATTAACGAAATCAGCAGGTGAAAGAATATCGAGATCACTAACAACTTTCATCCCTTCTATTGGTCCAATTTGATGAACTAATTGAACTAATTGTTCATCTTTCATTTCATCTGCTATTAAAGTATAACCTAAAGTACAACCATAAACTGCTAATGCTGTATGCAAAGGATTTAAACAAGTTGTGACTTTCATACGTTCAACTTTATTAACTGTATCTCTATCACTCATATAAATTCCTGCTTTTTCTAAGGCAGGTCTGCCATTAGGAAAATTATCTTCTATAACAAGATATTCTGGTTTTTCAGCATTGATAAATGGAGCGATATATGTATTTTTATTTGTTATAATGGGATTCATATTTTCTATTCCCATTTCTTTTAATTGTTTATATACAGAATCACAAGGACGTGGTGTAATTTTATCAATCATTGTCCATGGAAAACTTACAAGTTCTTCATTAGAAAGATATTCTATAAATTCTTGATCTACATAATTTCTCTGTTTCCATTCTCTAGCAATCGTTATAACAGCATTCTGCAGTTTTTCTCCATTATGAGAACAGTTATCCATCGAAACTATCGCTATTGGTAAATGAGCTTTGTATCTTTCATTTAAAAGTTTACAAAGAACAGCAATTGTTGACTTACAGTTCTGTGGTCCATTTTCAATATCAGATTGAATATACTTAAAATAGTTTCCATTCACATCTTTTAAAGCATAACCTTTTTCAGTGATAGTTAATGAAACAATCTGTAAACTTGGACTTACAAAAATATCTTTTATTCGATCTAAAGAATGCATAGATAATGCTTCACTCAATGATCCAATCACTCTTTTATCAGTAGAACCATCACTATTTAATGTTACTGCTAAAGCAAGATTATCAAAAGGTTTATATATTTTCTCTATTATTTCCTCATCGTAAGTTTCTATGCATGTTAATCCTTTTTGTATTTCGCCTTTTTCTATCAATAAATCAACAGCACTTCCAATAAAAATACGAAAGATATTACCTGCACCAAAATGTACCCATATTGGTGCTTCTTTGGTATTATGAACAATATCTTTTATATTATAAGAAGGAAGCTGTATTCCTGCTTGTTTCCAGCTTTCTCTATCTTGAATACCTTCGATTGTTAATTTCATACTCTTTCCTCTTCCTTTGCATTTTTTTCAATAGCTTCCCATAGTCCTTGTAAATATACAGCTCCCAAAGCTCTATCATACAATCCATATCCAGGCATTGCTACTTCATCCCATATCATTCTGCCATGATCTGGTCGAATAACTCCGTTAAATCCAGTATCATACAATGCTTTCATAATTGCATACATATCCATTGAACCATCTGATGATAAATGTGCTGCTTCTTCAAAATCTCTATCGCTGTTATATTTTAGATTTCTAATATGAGCAAAATGAATTCTTCCTTTAGCCATTTGAATGATATCACATATATCATTTTTAGGATTAGATCCTAAAGACCCTGTACACAATGTTATACCATTGTATGGTTTATCTACTGCTTTCAATAGTTTTTCGATAGTTTCTTTATCTCTTACAATTCTTGGTAAACCAAAGATTGGCCATGCTGGATCATCTGGATGAATTGCCATATAAATATTATATTTTTCACACACATCTCCAATTGCTTGTAAAAAATATACTAAATTATCAAATAATTTCTTTGAATTTACATCTTTATATGCATCAAATAAAACTTTTAATTTTTCTAATCTTTCAGGTTCCCAGCCAGTCATAATAAAACCATTGGACATCTTTTCAATTGATTCTTTCATATGCTGAGGATCAATTTTATCTATAACATCTTGATTATACGCAAGTACTGTTGAGCCATCTGCTCTTAATCTTGCTAGATCAGAACGTGTCCAATCAAATACTGGCATAAAATTATAACAAACCATATGAATATCAGCTTTTCCTAAATTTTCTAAAGTTTTAATATAATTTGCAATATCTTCATCTCTTTTGTTTGTTCCTATCTTAATATCATCAGAAATATTAACTGATTCAATTCCTACAATATGAAGTCCTGCTTCTTCAACTTCTTTTTTTAAAGCCATGATTTCTTCTTCATACCATATTTCTCCCGGAAGCTTATTCATTAAAGTTGTAACAACACCTTTAACTCCAGGAATTTGTCTAATTTGTTTTAAGGATACACTGTCGTATCCAGGTCCATACCATCGTAATGACATTTCCATTTTATTTCCTCCGTTTCATTAATAATATATTTCCATTATTGTTTAATATTGCAGTATGAGATTATTTATGTGTATAAAGTACTCATTCTGCTATTTCCTTTTATCATATTTTAATATAAATATATTGCTCTGTCGAGAATGTTTTGAGTTACAATTTTTGTTTATGAAATTATTCTTGCTTTTGATTAAATGTAAAATAAAGAATATAAATTCTTGGTTAATATGTTATAATATAAACAGGTGGTGATATCATGGGAATCTATTTAAATCCAAGAAATGTTTCATTTCAACAAATGATAAATAATCCAATCTATGTAGATAAGTCATTATTAATCAATTACACAAACAGTTTGATAGGCATAAAAGATTGTAAAATCTGTGTATCAAGACCAAGAAGATTTGGAAAAAGCACAGATGCAGATATGTTAGTAGCTTACTATTCTAAAGGTTGTGATTCATCAGACATATTTGATAACTTGAAAATTAGTAAAACAGATAATTATAAAGAACATTTAAACAAACATAATGTTATTTATTTGAATATGCAAAAGTTTTTATCTCGCACAAAAGATATCTTTAAATTTATTGATTATTTAACTTCTAGTGTTTTAGATGAACTGTTAGAAATCTATGAAGTGAGAATTGGAAAATATGTATTCTTGGCAGATATATTAGATAAAATACATTCCAAGTATAACGTATGTTTTATCTTTATCATAGATGAATGGGATTGTATATTTAGAGAATACAAAAAGAATGAAGATGCTCAAGAAAAATATTTAGATTTTTTAAGAGATTTACTTAAAGATCAATCGTATGTAGAATTAGCTTATATGACAGGAATACTCCCAATTAAAAAATATGGATCCCATAGTGCCTTAAATATGTTTGATGAAATATCGATGATTTCACCAAAGAAATTAACTCATTTTATGGGATTTACAGAAGATGAAGTAAAAAATCTTTGTATTCAATATCAAATAAATTTCGAAGATTTACAAACATGGTACGATGGATATCATCTAAATCATATATCCCTTTATAGTCCACGCAGTGTTGTTGCATCTTTGACGAATGGTTATCTTGAAAACTACTGGAATGATACAGAAACTTATGAAGCTTTGCAGATTTATATTGATATGAATTTTGACGGCTTAAAAGATGATATTATTAAATTATTAAATAATGAGAAAATAGATATTGATGCTGGCTCCTTTCAAAATGATATGACAACATTCAAATCCAAAGATGATGTTTTAACGCTTCTTGTCCATTTAGGATATCTAGGATATGATAGAGTTAATAAAAAAGTTTATATACCAAATAAAGAAGTCACAGATTCATTTATTCAGTCAATAAAGAATTCAAATTGGCAAGAAACAACCAAAGCTCTAAAGAACAGTAAAGCATTATTAGAAGCAACATGGAATGAAGATGAAGAAGCAGTAGCGAGATATATCGAAGAAGCCCATTTAGATACATCGATTTTGACATACAATAATGAAAATGCATTATCTTACACAATATCACTAGCTTATATAACTGCTAGAAATTACTATACAGTTATAAGAGAACTACCATCTGGAAAAGGATATGCAGATATTGCTTTTATACCATATAAAGACAAACCAGCAATGATAGTTGAATTAAAATGGAATAAAGAGGCAGATACAGCAATCAGCCAAATAAAGGCAAAGAAATATCCAAAGGTGTTAGAGAATTATATAGATAACTTATTATTAGTAGGAATAAGCTATGATAAAGATACCAAAAAACATAATTGTGTAATAGAAAAATATAATGTCAAATAAGTATAGAAGTATCCTTTACAGAGATACTTCTCTTTTTTACTTCTTTCATTTCAATTCATACTACTATTTCGTATAGAATTATTAAAAACAATAGCAAATTATAAAAAAATTCATTATACTTACTATAAGCGAGGTAAATGATATGAAAGCAATAAAAGTTATAAAACCAAATGAATTGAAACTTATTGATATTGAAAAGCCATCTATTGATGAAAAGAATAATGTGCTTATCAAAATGACTGCTGCTGGTATATGTGGTTCTGATGTAGGAATTTATCATGGAACTAATGCTGCTGCAACTTATCCAAGAATTATTGGACATGAAATTGTTGGTCGTGTTGAAGAAATTGGTAAGAATGTAAAAGGATTAAAAATAGGAGATCGTGTCATTGTTAATCAAGTGACAAGCTGTGGACATTGTTATCCTTGTCGCAAGGGCAGAGGAAATGTATGTGATAATTTAAAGGTTCGTGGTGTGCATATTGATGGTGGCTATCGTGAATATATAGCAGTTCCTGAAACAGATTGTTATCTTCTTCCTGAAAGTTTAAGCGATATTGATGCTGTTATGATTGAACCAACAACAATAGCTATTCAAGCGTGTTCTAGAGCCGAACTTGAAGAAGATGATATGCTTTTAATATATGGTTATGGAGCTTTGGGAAGTACTATATTAAAGATTGCTAAATTATATTGTCATCATATTATTGTTGCTGATATTATGGATGATAAACTTGAAGAAGCAAAACTTTCTGGAGCTAAATATACTATTAATGTTTCTAAAGAAAATCTAGTAGAAAAAGTAAAGGAATATACTGAAAATCATGGAGCAACTGTATCTATTGATGCTGCTTGCACGCAAGATTCACTTATCCAATTGTTAAACGCTACTGGAAATGCAGGTAGAGTTATGACTATGGGATTTTCTATTTCACCAACTCAAATTAACCAATTTGTTATAACTTCTAAAGAACTTGATGTTCGTGGATCAAGACTTCAAAATAAGAAATTTGGTGAAGCTATTGATTTAATTAATGAAGGAAAGCTTAATTTAAATGGTATAGTTTCTCATACTTTCCCATTAACAAAAGCTCAAGAAGCTTTTGACTTTGTTGATAGCCATGATCCTTCTATTCGTAAAGTTGTTCTTACTTTTGATTAAATGCAAAATAAAGTCAAAGAAGTATCCTTTACTTGGATACTTCTAATGTTTTAATTATTTCTACTAATTCATTTAAATCTTTAACTATATAATCGCAATTATATTCATTAAATTCATCTATATCTCCATAACCATATAAAACTCCAATGCATGGAATATTATTTTTATGAGCACCTATAATATCATGCATTCTATCACCTATCATAACACAATCTTGATAAGAAATATTTTCTTGTTTTAAACAATAAGATATAACATCTGCCTTATCTTTTCTTGTTCCATCTAATTCACTTCCATATATGGCTTTAAAATACTTTGATAGATGAAAATGCTCTATAATATCTAATGCAAATACTAATGGCTTACTTGTACAAACAAACAAAGTATAATTTTGACTTAGAGTTTCAAGACACTCTTTTATTCCTTCATAAGGTTCATTTTCAAACTTTCCTTTATCATTAAAGTATTCTCTAAATTTATTAATAGCTCTCCAGCAGGCATCATGATCCATATTGAAATATTGAGCATATGATATATCTAACGGTGGTCCAATAAAAGGTTTTAATTGTTCTAAAGCAGGTGGTTCTATTCCTTCAGATTTTAATCCATATGCTACTGACTTTGTAATACCAACAAATGGATCTGTTAATGTTCCATCTAAATCAAATAACAAATATTTCATAACAATACTTCTCCTTATATATATCATATTATAATTAAACTTTCTATTCAATACAAATAAATCTTGATTATCATTTTAAATTAATAACATTGATTAATTACTTTTTTCATTATTTTCTTCAATCACATAATACTTTAAAACATGAGCCACATAATTAGTATCTCCATATGTATTTCTATTTAATTCTTTCTTCATTTTGTTTGAAAATTCAACTGCATTATCTTTAGAATATCCACCATAGTTTTTTAAAGCCCATTTTATGTATCCATGTCCATAATTATATCCTTGTAAAGCAAGTGAAATTCCATTTTCATCAGTTATAGATTCAACATTAGCTTCTTTTAAACATAATGCTAAATAATGTATGCCTACATCTATAGAATATTCAGTATTCTGAATTCCATTAGGTTTAACTGAATATTCTTTATTATAGATGCATTCACTAGATTGCATTGGATCCAATCCCTTTCCTTTACTTTCTTGCATCATAACTGACATAATTAATGGCACATAATCTTCTATT
>CAZWZD010000004.1:0-18234 GCA_964638235.1 uncultured Erysipelotrichales bacterium | reverse complement strand
AAAGTAACAGATAATAATTTTAAACAGGCTTATTTTCCTGAAAAGTGTTATATTTTGGATAATGCTATTGGTACGGCTAATGGCTGTGTCATGACTAAAGATGATCGTATGATTATTAATCTTCCGGGACCACCAAA
Organism: uncultured Erysipelotrichales bacterium; assembly: GCA_964638235.1. Classification (GTDB taxonomy): domain Bacteria; phylum Bacillota_I; class Bacilli_A; order Erysipelotrichales; family Coprobacillaceae; genus MGBC113645. Next base: position 18,097 of record CAZWZD010000004.1, on the reverse strand, counting down.
GGAAATGAAATATGTTGTTGAGCATCAATTAAAACCATATTTAGAAAAATACCGTCAAGATAAGATCTACAGTTATGATATTATCACGCAAGGTATTGGTGAATCAGCGGCTGCAGCGAAAATCGATGATATTGTACAAAGTCAGGACAAAGTATCAATTGCTTTATATGCTTCTGAGGAATTAGTAAGGATAAGACTTGCCGTAAAGACCAGTGATCAATTGACGGCTGATGATTTAATGAAAAAAACTAAGGATTTAATTATTGAAAGATTAAAAGACTATATTATAGATAGTGCAGATTTGTTTCAGGAAGTTAAGAAATATATTGATGGTTATACGATTTATAATGAATGTGATTTTATATTGAGTGATAGATTTATTAATAATGGTGGAGAAATGTTTATACAGCTTAGCAGTGATAAACACCCTTTAGGGGAAATTGTTCATGTATTATTAAAATATAAAGAAAAAGAAATATCTTTTGATATTCCTTTATTGGTAGAAGCAAAACTTTCTCTTGCTAAATTAGAATCTAAATTGATTAATCAAGTTTATAAATTAGTAAGAAGGAATTAATTCAATAAATTTAAGTGATGCCACTGATAAGCTTTTCCTTTTCAAGTAAGCATAGCCAATGTTTCTTGAAGGGATAGGCTTTTTTAATTTCATTTCGTATACTTTTTCTTGTTTTAATTCTTTTTGTGAAAATTCTTTAATAACACAGGCAATCCCAAGATTAGCATGGGTAAATTCTAATAATAACTGATGGGCCCCGAGTTCCATTTCTGGTTTTAAAAGAATACCTTCTCTAGCAAAATACTTATCAATAAAGTTTCTGGAATTAGAGGCTTTTTCTAATAATATAAGGTCTTTTTTTACTAATTCCTGATAGCTGTAAATATGTTCATCTTTATCTTTAGATACAAAAATATCATGGATTTCAAAACATTCTTTGACCTCTAAGCTTTCTTCCTGATAGGGAAGATTGATAAAGGCAATATCGATTTTTCCTTCTTTTAAATGATCGATCGTTTCAAGTGATGTCCCATTGATGACATTGATTTTAACAGAGGGATAAAGCTGATGAAATTTTTTTAATAAATCCACAAGAAAGTTTTCGCAAATAGAATCACCTGCACCAATCACCAATTCTCCAGAGGTTAAGTCATGATGATGTGATAATTCGTTTTCAACAGAAGTAATTAAAGAAAGAGCTTCAGTAATATTTTTATGTAATAACATACCTTCTTTAGTAAGGGTCACACCTTTACTTTTTCTAATGAATAATTGGGTGTTTAGTTCTTTTTCTAAAGCGTGAATTGTTTGTGATACAGCAGATTGAGAAATATACAGGTTTTTTGCTGCCTGAGAAAAAGAAAGGGTTGAAGCTGCTTCATTGAATATTTTATATTGTTCTAGTTTTATCATATAAGTCCTCCTTATATCATATTCATTATATATTAATTTTACTAATATTTAAATATAGACTATAATAAAGTTGTAAAAAAGCCTAAAAAAGAAAGGTGGAAATAAAAATGGCTGGTGTAGTAGTTGTTGGAAGTATGTGGGGAGACGAAGGTAAAGGTAAAGTTACTGATTACCTTGCTCAAAAAGCAGATGTTGTATGTCGTTATGCAGGAGGAAATAATGCAGGTCATACAATTGTTTATGATGGAAAGAAGTTTGCGTTAAAATTAATACCATCAGGAATTTTCTCAGGACATGAAGTCATTATGGGAAATGGTATGGTTGTTAATCCAAAAGCATTTTTGGAAGAAGTTCAATATTTAAATGATGCAGGTATTGATACAAGTAAAATCAAAATTTCAGATCGTTGTCATGTGATTTTACCTTATCATTTGGAAATTGATGCTTTACAAGAAGCAAGAAAAGGTGATAAGAGTATTGGTACAACAAAAAGAGGGATTGGACCAACTTATATTGATAAATATAGTCGTATTGGTATTCGTATGGGAGAATTTGTTGATGAAGAAATATTTTTAGAAAGATTAAAAGAAACATTTTCAATGAAGGTAATGGAATATCCAGAACTTAAAGATATGTTTACTGTTGAAGGTATTTTTGAAGAATATAAAGAATACGCAAAAGTTATCAAACCATTAGTTTGTGATACAGGATTATTATTAGATAAATATATGCAAGCAGATAAAAAGGTTTTATTTGAAGGTGCTCAAGGTGCAATGCTTGATATTGATTATGGAACTTATCCATATGTAACAAGTTCACATCCGGGAGCTAATGGAGTATGTGAAGGAGCAGGTATTGGACCTTTATATATTAAAGAGGCTATTGGTATTATCAAAGCTTATACAACACGTGTTGGAGAAGGACCATTCCCAACTGAATTATTTGATGAAACGGGAGAATTGATTAGACAAAAAGGTCATGAATATGGTACAGTAACTCAACGTGCTAGAAGAACAGGTTGGTTTGATGCTGTTGTTGTTAATCAGTCAAGAAGAATGTCTTCTTTAACTGGTATTTCATTAATGTTATTAGATGTATTAAGTGGTTTTGATACAATTAAAATTTGTAAAGCTTATAAATTAGATGGAAAAGAAATCTATGGTTTACCAGCAACTGTTAAAGATATTGAAAGATGTCAACCAGTATATGAAGAAATGCCTGGGTGGAAAGAAGATATTACAGGTGTGAAATCATTTGCAGAATTACCTGTCAATGCACAGAATTATATTAAAAGAATTGAAGAATTAGTTCATTGTCCAATTGTGATGTTTAGTGTTGGACCAGATAGAGAACAAACTGTTGTTTTAAAAGATATTGAATTTTAATTAAGGAGGATACTTTGTGAAAAGAGAATTAGTCATTGTCATGGATTTTGGTGGACAATACAATCAATTAATTGCTCGTCGTGTTCGTGAATGTAATGTCTATTGTGAAATCTATTCTTATAAGATTGATATTGAAAAGATAAAAGCAATGAATCCTAAAGGGATTATTTTAACAGGTGGACCTAATAGTTGTTATTTAGATGATTCACCTACATATTCAAAAGAGTTGTTTGAATTAGGTATTCCTGTTCTTGGACTTTGTTATGGTGCTCAATTAATGCAACATGTTTTAGGTGGTAAAGTGGAAAGCGCAAATGTTAAAGAATTTGGTAAATCACATTTAACAGTAGATAATAATTCAGTATTATTTACAAATGTTAAAAAAGAAAGTACATGCTGGATGTCGCATAATGATTATATTTCAAAAACTGCACCAGGATTTAAAGTTGTTGCGACAACACCTGATTGTCCAGTAGCTGCTTGTGAAAATACAGAAAAAGATTTATATGCGATTCAATTCCATCCAGAAGTATTACATACTGAAGAAGGAACAAAGATGTTATCTAACTTTGTTTTGAATGTATGTCATTGTCATCAAGATTGGAAGATGGATTCGTTTGTTGAAGAACAGATTAAAGCAATTAGAGAAAAGGTTAAAGATGGTAAGGTTTTATTAGCTTTATCTGGAGGAGTTGATTCTTCAGTTGCGGCTGTGTTACTTTCTAAAGCGATTGGTAATCAATTAACTTGTGTTTTTGTTGATCATGGTTTACTTCGAAAAAATGAAGGTGATGAAGTTGAAGATGTTTTTGGACCTAATGGCAATTATGAATTAAATTTCATCAGAGTTAATGCTCAAGATAGATATTATGCTAAGTTAAAAGGTGTGACTGAACCTGAAAAGAAACGTAAAATCATTGGAGAAGAATTTATTAGAGTTTTTGAAGAAGAAGCTAAAAAAATTGGTGCTGTTGATTTCTTGGTTCAAGGAACAATTTATCCAGATGTGGTAGAAAGTGGACTTGGTGGAGAATCTGCAGTGATCAAATCTCATCATAATGTTGGTGGTTTACCTGATTATGTTGATTTTAAAGAAATTATTGAACCACTTAGAGATTTATTTAAAGATGAAGTGAGAAAAGTTGGTTTAGAACTTGGCTTACCAGATTATCTTGTCTTTAGACAACCTTTCCCAGGGCCTGGACTTGGAATTAGAATTATTGGTGAAGTTACTGCTGAAAAAGTAAAAATTGTTCAAGATGCTGATGCAATTTATAGAGAAGAAATTGCAAAAGCTGGATTGGATAAAACGATTGGACAATACTTTGCTGCACTTACAAATATGCGTTCTGTAGGTGTTATGGGTGATGAAAGAACATATGATTATGCAATTGCTCTTCGTGCGGTTAATACAGTTGATTTTATGACAGCAGAAGCAGCACAAATTCCATATGATGTTTTAAACAAAGTGATGTCTAGAATTATTAATGAAGTTCGTGGAGTAAATCGTGTTATGTATGATATTACCTCTAAGCCTCCAGGGACAATAGAATTCGAATAGTATAGTAAATAGAGAAAAGTTCGATTAAATCGAGCTTTTTTTGTTTGTAAAGGCTCAAATGATACACTTTTGATACACACTATAACATCACTTAACTATTTGTCTAAAATGAACTGATATTTATAAAATATCAAGAGTGGTAAGGAGGTAAGAAAAAAGGAAGATTAATCTTTATCTTCCACTTTGATTTTAGAACTGTATTTTTTATGTAATGCTTTGTCATATGCTTTTTCAAATTCTTCAATTGTATCAAATTCAAATTCGTTGAGTTCTTTTGTAATAAAACTATTTTCAGTAACTGGATAACCAAGCATCCATTCATAAAGTCTTGCAGTTGCAAAAAGTCCTGTTTTCTCTTTCTTTGCAATTTCTAGCCAATCTTGCAATTGATCTTGTAGGACATCATTTTGAACAACACCGAATTTGTTTTGATTAAAACGAAAAATAGGTTGACCATCTAATTCATCAATTTCTAAACCATAAGTCATAGCAAGCCAAAATAAAGTATGTATCACTTTTTCTCCATGTTCGATATCAGGTTCTTCTAGCATAAATGGAGAAACACCTAATGCATCAGCAAGTTTATAGATTGTTTCTTTATTTCTTGGTTTCTTGGCTCCACGTTCATATTGTGAAATTGTTGCATAAGCAGATTTATCAGATAAACCAATACGTTTACCTAGTTCTGCTTGATCTAACCCTTTGAATTTGCGTATACGTCTTAATTGAGATCCAAAAGACATAAGTTTTCACCTCCTTGTATTAAAGTAGATATATTCTTTAATAAAATAATTTGAAATACAAGAAAATTATATCAAATATAGTTCAAAAAGTATATAAAAATGAACTAAAATTAGTTCAAAAATATTGATATTATAGAGAAGTGGTGTTATAATACTTATAAATTGACCGATAAATAGGTCAATAGAAAGGAGAAAGAAAATGAAAGACAACTTATTTATGACAGCAGACGATATCGTCGAAGTAACAGGTATGAGCATAGCCTATGCTTACAAGCTTATTAAACAATTAAATGGAGAACTTGAGAAAAAGGGCTATATCACGATTAAAGGAAGAGTGAGTCGTGATTATTTTGAAGAAAGATTATATGGAATAAGAGGTGAAAAGAATGCCAGCGTATAAAGATAAAAATGGAACTTGGTACGTCAGTTATTTCAAAAAGAAATATACTGGTGAAAAGAAACGTACTGTTAAACGTGGTTTTAAAACCAAACGAGAAGCAGATAGATTTCTTGCAACAGAAATGTTGAAAGATACAAAAGATTTAGATATGACTTTTGAAGCGTTTATTGATATTTATTACAAGGATTTAACCAATCGTATTAAAGAAAATACGATGCTAACTAAAGTATATTTGATCAATGATAAGATTCTTCCTTATTTTAAGAATCTTAAGATGAATGAAATAAGTGTATCTGATGTAACACAATGGCAAAATGAGTTACTTGCTTATCGTGATGAAAATCAAGAACCATATTCACCTGTCTATTTAAAAACTATCCATAATCAATTAAGTGCTGTATTTAATCATGCATGTAAAAGATATGGATTAACTAGTAATCCAGCAAGAAATGCTGGAAATATGGGTAAAGAAAAAGCTAAAGAAATGAAATTTTGGACAAAAGGGGAATATTTAAAATTTTCAGAAGTGATGATGGATAAAGATTGTATCTATCAAGCTTTTGAAATTCTTTATTGGTGTGGACTACGTATGGGTGAACTATTAGCTTTAACACCAGAAGATTTTGACTTTGAAAAGAAAACGTTAAGAATCAATAAATCATATCAGCGTATTAAAGGAAAAGATGTTATTACTGATCCAAAAACTGCTAAAAGTAATCGTATTATTCCTATTCCTCAGTTTTTAGCAGAGGAAATGCAGGATTATATTAACAGAATTTATCATGTCAAAAAGGATACACGTATTTTTCCAATTACAAAATCATGGTTGCATCATGAAATGGATAGAGGAAGTAAAAAAGCAGGTGTTAAACGTATTAGAATTCATGATTTAAGACATAGTCATGTATCTTTACTTATTGAGATGGGTTTTTCTGCTTTAGCGATTGCTGATAGAGTCGGACATGAAAGCATTGATATTACTTATCGTTATGCTCATTTATTTCCAGCAAGAGGACAAGAAATTGCTGATAAGTTAGATTGTGAAAGAGAGGAGGCTTATCAATATGTCGAAGAAAAACAATGATTTACAAGGAAGATTTCGATCAAAAATTATTGCATTTAGAGTGTCACCTGAAGAAGATGAAATCATAAATACAAAAGTCAAATTATCAGGTTTGACAAAACAAGATTATTTGATCGCTTGTAGTAGTGATAAAGAGATTCATGTTAATCCTAATCCTTATGTATTCAAATCAATTAGAAATCAGTTACTTCTATTTATAAAAAGATTTCAAGAAATATCAAATATAGATGAATTGTCACTAGATGAAATGATTACTTTGGAAGTTTTATTAGAGACTATCAATGGATTAAAAGAAAATAAAAAAGCAGAGATTAAAGCTAACAAGGAGCCACGCCAATGAATCCCATGTTAGATCATGCTTTAAACTATGCTCAAGAACATTTTAAAATATTTCCGTTGAAAGTCAATTCAAAAAGTGAACAAATCTTAAATTCTTGGGAAAATGAAGCATCAGATGACCTCCATCAAGTTCAATCTTGGTGGAGTGACCATCCTGATGCAAATATTGGTGTTGAAACAGGGGAAGGTTTCATTGCCATTGTTGTGAATAATAGCATTGACAGAAATGGTAAGGAAGTTATGGAACCATATATAGAGAAATTTCCAAAGACAAGAATTGTACGAACACCAAATGATGACTGGCATTTTTACTACTATGTAGATAGAGAAATACCTTGTCAAATTAATATATACGAAGGAATTGATATTCAAGGTGAAGGTGGATATGTTGTTGGAGCAGGTAGTCAAATAGATGACAGAAAATATTTTGTATCTTTAGATGCTCCAATTGCCAAAGCTAATGATGCAGTTTATGAATTTATAAATAAAAAATTAAATCATATTAAACAGCTTAAAGACTTCGAAAAAATATATGAAGGAAAGCGTAGTGATTATTTGCTTAAGATAGCTTGTTTTCTTCAACAAAAAGGTTTAACTGATGAAGCAATTGAAGTGTGTATACAAAGAGAAAATAAACAAAGGTGTGTACCAATATTAGAAACTGACGAAGTTCATAAAATCTGTGAAAGTGCCTTATCTTATAATAAAGGTTTTATACAAACAAAAAGAGAATTGGAATATGGAGGTCGATATACTGTTACTGAGTTATTAACGATGGAAATGAATGATGAGCCTGATATTGTAGAAGATATGATTTCGGTAGGTTTAACTTTACTAGGTGCTCCTCAAAAAGCAGGGAAAACCTTTTTTGGATTACAGCTTGCTGAAGCAATTTCTACAGGAAAAGACTTTCTTGGCAAAAAAGTTATGAAAGGCTCATCACTATATTTAGCTTTTGAGGATCATAGACATAAAATTCAAAGAAGACTTAAAAGAATGAATATCAAAGAAAATGAGCATTTTGTCATTGAAATTCTTAAAGCAGATCACAACTATAATTTAGAAAGAAGAATTCAGGAAGAATTATTAGAAAATCCTGATTTAAAAGTAGTTATAGTAGATACTTTTGCAAAGATGAGAAGAAGTAAAGATAGAGATTATGATAGTGAATATGCTGAAGCAACAGAGTATCATGAATTAGCTTTTCGATATAATTTAGCAATTATCATGATTACACATGTCAAAAAAGAAATTGATCCAAATAATCCATTTGATGCCATTTATGGCAGTCGCGGATTGCCGGCCGGTTCTGATAGTATTCTTGTAATGTTTAAAAGAAATTTTTTATCAAAGAATAGACAGCTTGCTATACAAGGAAAAGATATTCCAGATGATGAATTCACTTTGTTTCAAAATGGAAACTGTACTTTTGAGGTGGTTGAAAATGATTTTGATGAAAATATAGATGAGAATTTAAGCAAGGTTGTTAACTATATTGTTCGTAACAAGGTATATGAAGGTTCTCATGAAACTTTATGTTCTAAACTTTCTCTTCAATTAAGAGGAAAAGGACTTCAAATATTATTAACTAAAAATAAGGAGTATTTAGCAGATACGTATATTAAGTATGAAGTGTTACCAAGAACTAATAAAGCAAGACAAATGAGATTGACTTATGAGGGTGATGAAAAGTTATAAAAGGTGACGGTGTGACGATGTGATGGAAGTCAGTTCTTACCGTCACACCGTCACTCATAAAGTATGTAAAATAAGTAAAATATAAAGTGATAATGGATTAGCAAGCAACGTTTTTGGACATCCAAAAACAACTGCATTTTTTCGAATGGTATATTAAAGGAGTGTGATGAAATTGCGAAAACGAGAGAATAAAGTAACTTTTAGATTAAACGATGATGAATTGGAAATATTAAAAAATAAGGCTGATAAAGCTTCTATGAGTGTACAAAAGTTTCTTCTTTATTTGGTATTGAATAAAGAAGTGAAAGAATTGCCTAATATTGATTACTATTATTTGATTAATCAATTTAATGAATTATCTTCTTATATTAAAAATCTTATTGCATTAGGTCTTGAACATCAGGAAATTGACAAGGATCAGTTAGAAAAAATATTGGTAGAACTTTCATCAAGAATTCAAGAACTTGATGTCATAGTTAAGAGAGTTTAATGGCAACAACAAAGTTATGGAAAGTTACCGATAGATTAGATCATATTATTGATTATGTCTATAATATTGAAAAGACATCATCACTTATTGATACAGTTCATTATGTTTCCAATGAAGAAAAGACACTTCAAAGAAGATATGTGACCTGTATCAACTGTGATGAAAATGATCCATGTCAATCCATGAATAATACAAAAAAGATGTTTAATGATAAAAAAGAAATAGTGTGTTTTCATGGCTACCAATCATTTCTAGGCAATGAAGTATCTGCTGATTTAGCTCATCAAATAGGTGTTGAACTTGCAAAAAAATTATGGGCTGATCATTTTGAAGTCATTATTACAACACATATCAATACTGATAATATTCATAATCACATTGTGATTAACGCAACATCATTTAAAGATGGTCATCGATTTTGTAATACAAAAGCCGATTATAGAGCTATGCGTCAAACTTCTGATGAACTATGTAGAAAATATAAGCTTTCAGTTATTGAACAACCTGGAAAAAATAAAAATAGAAATCATCATTTCATCAAAAGAATAAAACGCTTAACAGCAAATGATATTGATTTAGCTATTGATCAAAGCAATACACTAACATCATTTTTTCAGATTATGCAGATTGAAGGATATGAAATTAGACAAGACGGAAACGATATATTATTTAAGCATCCTGATGCAAGAAAATTTATTTCTGTTAGTGAACTGGAAGGTTCATATGATACTGATGATATTGAAAACAGAATATACAATAAACCATTAACACATCCAAAGGAAAATAAGGCATATCAAAGATATTATACAGTTGTTGAACCTTACTACAGACAATACAGAAAAGGTTACCTCACTCCACTAGCAAGACGATTTATTAAATGGCAGTATGAAATTGGATTACTTCCTAAAAACTATTCACGAATGAGGAAATATCCAAAAGAGATTGCTGAAGCAGTTGTTCGACTGGAAGAAATTACTCATCAGGTCACAATGATGTGTCACAATAATATCAATACTATAGAAGAATTAGATAGTTATAAAGAAAATAATCTAGATAAGTTAAATGATTTTATCAAGAAAAGAAGATATTGTTATAACAAGATAAGAAAGTATAAAAATGATCCAGAAAAAGAAAAACAATACAGAGCATTAATAAATAAATATAATAATGAAATCAAATGGTATCGTAAGGAAATTAGAATGTGTGATGATTTAAAAGAAAGAAGTTTGAAATCAATGGAAAGAGTTGAACAAAAACTTACAAGGAATGAAATGAAGGAAAAGATAAGATGAAAAAGATTGAATATATTGAAATCAATGGATATTTATATCCAAATCTAACATTACCACCTCAAAAAGAAATACAATTAACAAGGTTTGGTAGGAAGAGATTACAGTATTTAAAGCAGTATCGACCAATTATTTATACTAATCTATTAACTAGTGGTGAATTAAATGAACATCTACAAATGATAGACGATGAGGCTAATACATTATATGACAGATTGATAGAACAGTATAAAATTAAAAGAAACATAACAGAAGAACTTAAAGAAGAAGATCAAATGAAATGGGTTCAAGAGATGAATAATATTCAAAATTGTGTTGAAGAGGTTATCAATCATCAAATTATTTATGTTTAATTATTAGATTTGAAAATTATAGACTTTTTTATTTGAATGTGTATAATATAAGTGAAAGGAAACTTTCATTTATATTGTTATTAAATGCATATTTGGTGCATATTAATAATGAGGTGTTCAACCTCAAGGCATCCTATGATGACGAGTGACGGTTCTGACTCGTCGGTAAAATAAAAAATGACCGAGCGATGATGATGTGTGAGAGCAAAGACACATCGATAAAATAAAAAATGGCTCAAGGATGCAAGATAGAGGAATCTATAACAGGTTCCTCTTATTTTTTTAGAAAAAGGAGGATAAATAAAGTGCATGATTATGAAATTAAAAAGTTAAGTGAACAATTTTATGAAGATTATCCTCATGATCAATATCAAGAAATTTTAACAAAAGAGAGTAGAAGTTATGATGTTGTTTTATTTGAGATAGATTATTTAGAAGATTGTTACGTTTGTGTGCCATTTAGAACAGAAATGAAACATAATAATGGCTATAAGTTTAAATTTTCAAATAGAAGTAAGAAACATCAATCAGGATTAGATTTCTCAAAACTTGTTATTGTTTCAAAAGGTGAATATATTGGTGAAAGTTCTACTGTTGATATTGATGAATATAAAGAATTTGAGAAACAAGAAGATCATATTCATAAGAATTTAGAAAAGTATATACATGATTATATTGAACATGTTAATGGTCATATACCATTACATATTAAACAATTTGAAAGAAAGTATAAATATTCTACTCTTAAATATTTTCATAAAGAACTAGGAATTATAGTAAAAAGTTAAGTTTATTTTATAAAAATCTTTTTGAGGTTATTATTTTGGCTATCAAATTTATTTGTATTTTTTGATAGGTATGATATACTTTACTTATAGAAAAATCTATTCATTGGGCTGGTTACTAGACCCGGGTCCATCTAGTAGTGGGTAAGACACCCGCTTTTTTTGTAGGAAAAAATAAATGTGTTTTGATAAATTAGGTGATAAAAAATGATAGATAAAGAATTACTAGAAATAGTTTATTCAATACAACAATTCTATGAACAAGCTTTTATGTTTTATTCTCCAATAGTTGAAGAATTATGTAATAGAAATGATGTATCACAAAAAGAACTTGAGCATGAATTAGATAGCACGCTTTTATTTTGTCAAAGTGATGATATGCTTTACTTATTTAAAAGACTTTGTAGAAAATTTTATAAGCAATATCCAGAAACTGTAGTAAGTTATATTATGATATATAAAGAATTATATGATGAATGAAATGACTTTTATCATATATTCAATAAGTATAGATAATAAATTGATTAGAAATATTTTTATATTTGAAATAAATCAATACATAATTCGCAATTAGTTGCGAGTTTTTATTGCTGATTAAGTAGAAAAAAAGTATAATAAATAGAGAAATGGAGGTAAATATGGCTGTTTCATATAATAAACTATGGAAATTATTAATTGATAAGGATATGAGTGCTTCAAATCTTAGAAAAGCAACTGATATAGCACCAAATACAATGACGAGAATGAGAAAAAATCAAGAAGTTTCATTAACAGTTTTGGAAAGGATATGTCATTGTATGCAGTGTGATTTCGGAGATATAGTCGAATATATTGAAGATGATTCAAAAAAAGAGGGTGGTGAGAATCACTGTGATTGATATTATTGAAGATGAACTAATGAATATGTCAGAAAAACTTTTTAATATATTGTTAAAAGATAGAACGACAAGGAAAAATATTTGTTGGGCAACGGATCATTATATTGTATTTGGTAATGCATATTATCCACAAGAGCCTATCACCAAAGACCTTGTTACAGGAAAAAATGCTCATATCATTTCACCAAGAGTTGCTAAGACGTTAAAAGAACAGTCAAAAAGAACTAAGGAGAAGGCAGAAGTTTTTACTCCTTCATGGATATGTAATGAGCAAAATAATTTAATAGATGAAGCATGGTTTGGTCGAAAAGATGTATTTAATCACATTGTTAATCAGTCATGGATTACAAATAAAAAAAATATTGTTTTTCCACAGAATAAGAGTTGGAGAAAATATGTTGATGCAAGAAGACTAGAAATAAGCTGTGGAGAAGCACCTTATTTAGTGAGTAGATATGATACAGTCTCTGGGCTAGAAATACCTCTAGAAGATAGAATTGGTTTATTAGATAGAAAACTTCGAATAGTGAATGAAAATACTGTAAGTGAAGATGATTGGTTTGAGTGGGTTAAAAGGGCTTATGAGAGTACATATGGTTATGAGTATCAGGGTGATAGTCTTTTAATAGCGAGAGAAAATCTACTTTATACATTTATTGAAAATATGGAGTACAAGTTTTTTCATAAACCTAGCGAGGAGCAGCTTTTGACTATTGCAAAAATAATTTCATGGAATCTATGGCAGATGGATGGTATTACTATGAATGCTCCTTATAGTGAGCGTGATAGAGTGAATACACAATTATCCATTTTTGATTTTGTTGATAATGATGAAATTTCAGAAAAAGAACCAATACCTTGCAAAATATATGATTGGAGAGCAAATACAAGTTTGGAATTTAGAAGTATGATGAATGGAGGAGTTAAGTAATGGATAGTAAAGATAATATACAGTTTAAAAATGCCTTTAATTATAAGGTTATCTATGCTTTTACAGTAAATGATGAAAAGCATAATGGATTAATAAAAATTGGAGATGCGACTGTGTATACTGACTTTTCTATTGATAAGCTTTCGCCAAACTGTAGCGAGTTGAATCAGGCATCTTTAAAGAGAATTAAGAGTTATACAAATACTGTGGGAGTAACACCTGAATTAGTGCATACAGAATTGGCTATTAAAGAAGAATACACAAAAGATGGAAGTATTCAATTAAAAGCATTTAGAGATTATGAGGTGCATCGTGTTTTAGAAAATTCAAATATTCATAAGGTAAAGATTGATGGGAGTACAGGACGTGAATGGTATCGTATTGATAAAACTACTGTATTAGAAGCTATTCAAGCTGTTAAAAAGAATTATGCAAATTTAAGCAATTCTAAAATAAGTAAGCATATTCCTATCATTTTTAGACCAGAACAAAAAGATGCAATTGAAAGAACTGTTAAACAGTTTAAAAAACATAATCGTATGCTTTGGAATGCAAAAATGAGATTTGGAAAAACATTAAGCGCATTAGAAGTAATTAAACGATGTAGATTTAAAAAGACGATTATTCTTACTCATAGACCAGTTGTCAATGCTGGGTGGTATGAGGACTTTAAAAAGATTTTTTATGATACAGATTATTTGTATGGTTCAAAGGTAAATGGATATGATGTGAATATTTTAGATAATAAAGGCAAAGGTTTTGTTTATTTTGCTTCAATTCAAGATCTTAGAGGGTCTGAAGCCGTTGGCGGAAAGTTTGGAAAGAATAATGAAATATTCAATACAATATGGGACTGTGTTATTGTAGATGAAGCTCATGAAGGAACTAAAACTACTTTGGGGGATGAAACCATTAAAGCTATTGTTAAAGAGGAACTTAAAAAAACTAAGTTATTAGCCTTATCGGGAACTCCTTTCAATATTTTAGATGAGTATGATGAAGAATCTATATATACATGGGATTATGTAATGGAGCAGGAGTGTAAATCGGAATGGGATAAATTTCATTTTGGAGATTCTAATCCTTATGAAGAATTACCTGAATTACGTATATATACATATGATTTAGGTGATTTACTACATAACAGCAATTATATTACTTATGAAGATAAAGCCTTCAATTTTCATGAGTTTTTTAGAACTTGGACAGGGAACTTTAAAGTTGATTATGCACAAATGCCTATAACAGCGAAAATAGGAGATTTTGTTCATGAGAAGGATATTTGGTCATTCTTAAATTTAATGACTAAACTTGATGATAAAAATAGCTATCCTTATTCAAGAGAGGAGTATCGTCAGTTGTTTAAGCATTCCCTTTGGATGGTACCAGGTGTACGTGAAGCAAAGGCACTAAAAAACTTGATGATGAAACATCCGGTATTTGGCAGTGGACAGTTTAATATTGTAAGTGTAGCTGGAAATGACGATGAAGAATCATCAGATGCACTAAATAGTGTAAAAAATGCTATCAGTGAAGCAGAAAAAACAGATATGTATACAATTACTTTATCATGTGGAAAGTTGACAACGGGTGTAACGATTAAGGAATGGACGGCTGTATTTATGCTTGCTGGTTCATATTCTACTTCTGCTGCAAACTATTTACAAACAATATTTAGAGTACAGTCGCCATGTAATAAGAATGGAATGATTAAAGAAACTGCTTATGTATTTGATTTTGCGCCAGACCGTACACTAAAAATGGTATCACAGGCTGTATCTGTATCTTCCAAAGCAGGTAAAACTACTGATGGAGATAAGCAAATCTTAGGAAAGTTCTTAAATTATTGTCCTGTTATTTCAATTTCTGGATCACAAATGAAGGAATACCAAGCAGATAGATTGTTACAGCAATTAAAGAAAGCTTATGCGGATAAGGTAGTCCGTAATGGTTTTGATGATAGTAATTTATACAATGATGAATTGTTAAAATTAAGTGATTTAGATATTAAAAAATTTGATGAACTTAAAGGGATAATCGGCAAGTCTAAAGCTTCAGAGAAACAAAATGATATTACTGTAAATAATCAAGGACTAACAAACGAAGAATATGAAGAACAAGAAAGACTAAAGAAAAAGCCTAAAAAAGAATTAACACCTGAAGAAAAAGAAAGACTTGAAGAATTGAAAAAGAAAAAGAAAGTGAGAAACGATGCAATTTCTATATTGCGAGGAATATCTATTCGTATGCCATTACTTATTTATGGCACTGAAATTCCATATGATGAAGAAATTACATTAAATCGATTTATTGAAAAAGTAGATGATTCTTCATGGAATGAATTCATGCCTAATGGTGTTACAAAAGAGCGTTTTAATAAATTTAAGAAATATTATGATGAAGATGTTTTTATTGCAGCTGGTCGTAAAATTCGAAACATTGCTCGTGAAGCAGACACTTTAAATCCTACAGAACGTGTAAAGAAAATCGCATCATTATTTTCTAATTTCAAAAATCCTGACAAAGAAACAGTATTAACTCCTTGGAGAGTTGTTAATATGCATATGTCTGACTGTTTAGGTGGTTATGATTTTTGGGATGAAAACCATAAAAGTGAACTAGATGAACCTAGATTTATAGATAGAGGTAAGGTTACTAAAGAAACATTTAGTAATACTTCATCACAAATATTAGAAATCAACTCTAAAACAGGATTATATCCATTGTACGTAACTTATAGCATTTATAGAGCTAAATGTGAAGATTATAATGATGATGAATTAACGAAAGAATTAAAAAAAGAATTGTGGAACAATACAATTCAAAATAATGTCTTTGTGATTTGCAAGACACCGATGGCAAAGCAAATTACACAAAGAACTTTGGCAGGCTATTCTAATATAAAAATTAATGCTCATTACTTTGATGATTTAATTAACCAAATTGAAAATAAATCTAAAGATTTTGTAGAGAAAGTATTAAGAGTAAGTTATTGGAAGAAGGAAGGAATAGGAAAGATGAAATTTGATGCTGTTGTAGGTAATCCACCATATCAAGTAATGGATGGTGGCGGTGTTGGTACTAGTGCTAAGCCAGTTTACAATTTATTCATTGAATTATCTAAAAAATTAAATCCTAATTATATTTCAATGATAACTCCATCGAGATGGTTCTCTGGAGGAAAAGGTTTAGATAATTTTAGAGATGAAATGTTGAAGGATAAGAGTATATCTAAATTGATAGATTTTTTTGATGCAACTATGTGTTTTCCAACTGCAGATATATCTGGTGGAGTCAATTATTTTTTGATGGACAAAACTAGTGATGGTAAGTGCGAAGTTACTAATCATCTTAATGATACTGTTAGTGTAATGGAAAGACCATTACTAGAAGAAAATCAGAATTCATTTATTCGATTCAATAAAGCAATTTCAATATATAGAAAAGTATGGAAAGATAACCTAATTTCATTTGAAACGATTGTTAGTGCTAGAAAGCCTTTTGGTTTAGATTCAAAAGTTAGGATTTTACCAGATAGTTCTAAGAGAATTAAAATATATGCATATCCTAAAAATGGATTTATTAATAAAGATGATATTAAATCAAATTTTGAAATGGTAAATGAATATAAAGTTTTTGTTGCTAAGGCATATGGAGAAAGAGGAGATTTTCCATATAATGTTATTGGAAAACCATTTATTGGTGAACCTAACAGTTGCTGTTCAGAAACATATTTATTAATTGATGCAAACGGAGATAAAAAAGTTGCAGAAAATATCATCTCATATATGAGAACGAGATTATTTAGATTTTTTGTTTTATTTAAAAAAAATACTCAAAATGCCGCAAAAAATGTTTATGGTTTTGTTCCAATGCAAGATTTTAGTAAATCATGGGTTGATGAGGAGTTGTATAAGATGTATGGTTTAACTTTTGATGAAATTGATTTTATTGAATCTATGATAAAACCAATGGAATAGATGAATGGTTATGATATTAAATGAATGTTCATCTAATGGCAAGATAGTGTATTTAATTAAACCAATTATAATGGTTTTATAAGAAACTAGTAGTAAATTAGAAAGAACTGAAATCAAAAATAGAATATCAGATTTGAATGAATAAATTATAAAGTTTGCTGTTGTGGTTAAAACATCTAAGTTTACTAGTAATACTTATAATAAATTTAATTTTGCGATTTAGAACTTGTTTTTTTTAGAATATATTAAATACAACAAAGGAAATTCGACAATTATATTGACTGATAAGGAATTAAATATGAATGAAGATTCTTTAGATGTTGATAAAAAATAGTGATTTCATCAAAGAAATTTCTGAATGAATTTAGCGAAAAGAATAAAAAAGGATATAATAATCAAAATGATACAGTAAAAACAGATATTGATGAATTTATGTCAGAAGATAAAATACTAAATGACTTTAAAGAACAGTTATTAAATGTCATTGCTAACATGACATCGAAGAAGTTTGAAACTTTCTCTCGAACTCTATTAATTAAAATGGGAGTTAAGTTTATTGATATAGGTGTTCAAATAAGCAATGATGGTGGTATTGATGGTTATGGATATCATAAAGATTTGAATGATTTTAAAAGAACAAGAGCTATTATCCAATGTAAGAGATACAATACTGGACCAGTAATTGAACCAGATATTAATTGATTTTTAGGTGTTGTGAATAAATTTCAAACAGACTACGGTGTGTTTATCAC
>CAZWZD010000003.1:0-20130 GCA_964638235.1 uncultured Erysipelotrichales bacterium | reverse complement strand
TTTTATTAGATGATCCTGATTTTATGAAGTGTATAGATAATAGTCTTGAATGTTTAGATAACGTGAAAATGTTTATAAATGAATTGGAAGAAATGTTATAGAAGTTTAAAAGTAGTTTAAGATATGTGAACATGTTTCTTGATTAAATTTGAAAGATTTGTTATAGTATAGATAAATTAGAGATAAGAATGAAAAGAAGGATAGTTTATAGAGAAAACTGGTTGGTGGAAGCAGTTTAATGAAGATTCTTGGATGCACTTATTTGAGTCTTTTGAAAAGAAAGAACGTAAACTTGCGTTAAAAGTTTGTATTGAGCATATGATAGAGTGGAAGAACATGAAAATGTCTTTATCATTTGCTTTTTTATTTAGGAGGTCAATTATGAAAGTATTTAATACATTAACGAATAAAAAGGAAGATTTTGTGCCTATTAAAGAGGGTGAGGTTAGTATTTATGTATGTGGTCCAACTGTTTATAATCATGCTCATATTGGAAATACTAGACCAATGATTGTTTTTGATGTTTTGAGGAGAACTTTTGAGTATTTAGGATATAAGGTGACTTTTGTTTCTAATTTTACTGATGTTGATGATAAGATTATTAAAGCAGCTAAAGAAGAAGGAATTAGTGAAAGAGAGTTAACTGATAAGTATATTGAGGCTTATAATAATGTAAGAAAGGGATTGAATTTGGAATTTCCTACTTATACTCCTAGAGTTACAGAAACGATGGATGCTATTATTGATTTTGTAAAGGAATTAGTTGATACTGGATATGCTTATGAAGTTGATGGTGATGTTTATTTTAGAGTTTTAAAGATTAAAGAGTATGGAATGTTATCAGGAATTAAAGTGGAAGATTTGATTGCAGGAGCAAGTGAACGTACTGAAAATAGTGATAATTCTAAAAAAGAAAGTTCAACTGATTTTGCTTTATGGAAAAAGACAGATGAGGGTATTCAATTTGATAGTCCTTGGTCTAAAGGAAGACCTGGATGGCATACTGAGTGTGTTGTTATGATTAATGATATTTTTGATGAGGGAAGAATTGATATTCATGGTGGTGGACAGGATTTGAAGTTCCCACATCATGAAAATGAGATTGCTCAATCAATGGCTTGCCGTCATCATCCGATTGCGAATGTATGGATGCATAATCAGATGATTAATATTGATAATCAAAAGATGTCTAAATCATTGGGGAATGTGTTATGGGCTAAAGATTTGATTGCTGAATTGGGATGTAATGTTTTTAAGTGGCTGATGTTATCAACACATTATCGTAATCCTTTGAATTTTACTGAAGAAGTTTTAAAGAATGTCAAGAAAGAAGTTAATAAATTTGAAAGTGTTATTAAGCAAACTTCTTTATATTTGCAGGTAAATCATATTGTTGGTGATAATTATAGAAAAGAGAGTGTGGATGAGATGGTTCACGCTTTAGAAGATGATTTAAATACATCGCTAGCATTAACTCAAATTTTAGGACAAGTGAAAGTGTTAAATCAGGCTATGAGAGTTAGAGAGAAAGATAATGATTTGATTTTGATAGAATATAACACTTTGATTAAAATGTTAGATACAATGGGATTTGTTCATGATGTAAAGGTTTTATCTGAAGATGAAATTGATTTATATAATGAATGGATGAAAGAAAAATCTGCAAAGAATTTTGAAAGAGCTGATGTTTTAAGGGCAGATTTAATTGAGAAAGGTATTATTTAATGCGACCTGAATTGATTCCTTCTTTGGTATTAGCGTATATTGGTGATAGTGTTTTTGAAGTTTATGTTAGGGAATATTTGGTTATTGAAAAACAATTGATGAAACCGGATTTGCTTCAAAAAGAGGCTATTAAATATGTGAGTGCTAAAGCACAGGCTGGGTTTATGAAGAAAGCAATTGAAAATGAATGGTTGAGTGAAACTGAAATTGGTATTTATAAAAGAGGTAGAAATGCTAAGGGAAGGAATATGAAGAATGTAAGTGTTATTGTTCATAATCAGTCTTCAGGTTTTGAAACGTTGATTGGTCATTTGTATTTATTGGAGAATAAAGAAAGAATTGAAGAAATTTTTGAGTTATATAAGAGTTATGTTGATGAGGAAAATCTATGAAACAGTTTATTTATGGTAAGAATACAGTTTTGGAAGCTTTATACGGTGATAAAAAGATTTATAAACTTTATGTATTACAAAGTGTAATTGATGATAAGATTAAACGTGTATGTCAAAAAAGAAAAATTGAATATATTATCACAGATAAACAAAAGTTGTATCAATTGGTAGGAAAGGTTGTTCATCAGGGAATAGTGGCTGAAGTTAAAGGCTATGATTATAGCTCTTTGGATGAAATATTGAATACTATTCCCAAAAACAAACAGCCTTTACTATTGATGCTTGATGGGTTGGAAGATCCTCATAATTTAGGAGCAATTTTAAGAACTTGTGATGCTATTGGAGTAGATGGTGTGATTGTTGGAAAGAATAGGAGTGTTGGGCTTACTCCTACGGTTGCTAAAGTGTCTACGGGTGCTATAGATCATATAAAGGTTGCTCAAGTAACGAATTTATCTAGAACTTTAGATATGTTAAAGCAAAAGGGATTCTGGGTTGTTGGCTGTGATCTTGATGAATCTCAAGACTATAGAGCTGTTGATTACAATATGCCGATTGTTATAGTTATTGGTTCTGAAGGTTTTGGAATATCACGTTTGGTAAAGAAGCAATGTGATTTTAATGTTGTGCTGCCGATGGTTGGACATGTTCAATCTTTAAATGCTTCAGTTGCTGCTGCAGTTATATTATATGAAGTTTATAATTCTCGTCATCCTTTAAAGTAGAAAGGATAGCAAGATGAGTGATGATGAATTATTATATTTAGTAAGATGTGGTAATGAATGGGCTTTTGAAGAGTTATATGATATTTGTATGCGTATTACTTGGAAAGCAATTAGGGATCTTTTGTCTAACAAGAGTTATTTGTTGGATATTGATGAGATTGTTAGTGATTCAAGAGCTTATTTTATGAATATTATTGGTCAGTATCGCGGTGATCGTAATGCTCGTTTTAGAACTTATTTTAAAAAATGTATTAAACATCGTATTTTTTCATCATTGAAAAATCAGTATGAAAATATTAATGTTTCAGCAATTTCTTTGGAAGAAAAGGTTTTTGAAGAAAAAAAGCTAGTTGATTACTTGGAAAATCCTCAAGCACAGATACCTGATAAAATACTTGTTATTGAGGAAACTGTAGTAAAGTTTGGTGAAATGGCTGAAAAGACTTTGACAAAAAGAGAAAAAGAGGTTTATCAATATATTGAAATGGGATATAAACCAGAGGATATTGCTGGAATTTTAAATATTAGTCTAAAAAGCTATTATAATACAGTATATCGTATTAATCAAAAGAAGCACAATATTAATAAGCGATTGACTAAACAAATGAAATGTGATAAATTTAAATAACAATGAAAGGGTGATAAACATGAAGCAGAAAGTTATTTTAGTATGTACAGAGTGTTTGTCGCGTAATTATTCTGTAGTAAAAAATAAACGTGTTAATGTAAAAAGATTAGAATTAAATAAGTTTTGTAAAAGATGTGGGAAACATACTTTACATAGAGAAACAAAGTAGGAGGGCATATGAAGTTTAAAGATTGGTTTAGTTTAAAAGGTATCAGAGCTGAAATTAAAAAAGTACATTGGTTGACAAAGAAAGAATTAGTAAAAAATAGTGCGATTGTGCTTGTTTTCTGTTTTCTTTTTGGAGTGTATTTTTATGCAAGTGATGCAATTATTGCATTTATATTAAAAGCATTGGGGATGAAATAATATGGCTGGAATGAATGAAGAAGGTAGACGTTGGTATGTCGTTAATACATATTCAGGGCATGAAAAGAAAGTAAAAGATAATCTGGAAAAACGTATTGAAACTATGGGATTGCAAGATACGTTGTTTAATATTGTAATTCCTGAACACATTGAAACTGAAATTAAAAATGGGAAAAAAGAGAATAAACCTAAGATTATGTTTCCGGGTTATGTTTTAGTTGAAATGATAATGACTGATGAAGCTTGGTATGTTGTTCGTAATACTTCTGGGGTTACTGGATTTATTGGATCTTCAGGTGGAGGAGCTAAACCTTTTCCAATGCCAAAGCATGAAATTGAGCCTCTTTTAAAGAGCATGGGAATTAGAACTTCCCAATTAGAATTGGATTTTGGTATTAATGATCATGTTAAGGTTTTATCTGGACCTTTTGCTGGAAAACATGGTAAGGTTGAATCAATTGATGCTGAAAAGGAAAATGCTATTGTTTTGATTGATTTCTTAGGAAATGAAACGCCTATGGAAATTGAATTAGTAAAATTAGAAAAAGAAGAAAAGTGACTATAATGAAAATAGGCACTTTTTTTTAAACTTGATTTTAGGGTACTTAAAATTCAAAATAAGAGAAAAGTATTTATCAAAAATGAGACCATTTTATGATTCTGATATTATTAAAGTTATTACTGGAATAAGAAAGTCGGAAAAGCTTTCTTTATAATCTATAATGAATTAGAAGAAAAGATATTAATTTGGATAGATAAAGAGATGTTGCAAAAAAAGTTTGATAAATTCAAAAAAAATATTGCATTATTACTAGTTTTATGTATAATAATCAAGTGACGCAGTATGTGTTATAAATGCGTGGGAGGACTATGTCCATTTGACCACAGCACGGACAAATTTAATAGGAGGTGTGTCGTGTGAGTAAAAAAGTTACAAGAGTTATGAAAATCCAATTCCCAGCTGGTGGAGCTAAACCAGGTCCAGCATTAGCAGGAGCAGGAATTCAAATGCCTAAATTCTGTTCAGCATTCAATGATCAAACTAGAGATCGTATGGGTGAAACAGTACCTGTTGTGTTAACAGTGTATGAGGATAGAAGCTTTGATTTTGTTTTAAAAACTGCCCCAACTGCTGAAGTGTTATTAAAGGCTTGTGGAATTAAAAAAGGTGCATCTGATTCAAAGCAGACTGTAGCTACTATTTCTTATGATAAGATTAAGGAAGTTGCAGAGTATAAGATGCCTGATTTAAATGCAATTGATCTTGATGGTGCTATTAAGATTGTTGCTGGTACTGCTCGTAACATGGGTATTAAAATTGAAGGTTTAGATGCTTAATTAAGCATGATGGAGATAATTCCGTCGTATAGTGGGAGGAAAATCCGCTATTACCACTTAAGGAGGAAAGAAAATGGCAAAGAAGAGTAAAAGATATAATGAAGCAGTTGCTTTAATTGAAAAAGGTAAAGCTTATACAATTGAAGAAGCTGTTGCGTTGGTAAAGAAAACAAGCAATGTTAAGTTTGATGCTGGTGTAGATGTTGCTTTTAGATTGGGTGTAGATCCTAGACATGCTGATCAGCAATTACGTGGAGCTGTAGTATTACCTAATGGTACTGGTAAATCTAAGAAAGTTTTAGTTGTTACTAAAGGTGCTAAATTAGATGAAGCTAAAGAAGCTGGTGCTGATGTTGTTGGTGGAGAAGA
Organism: uncultured Erysipelotrichales bacterium; assembly: GCA_964638235.1. Lineage (GTDB taxonomy): Bacteria > Bacillota_I > Bacilli_A > Erysipelotrichales > Coprobacillaceae > MGBC113645. The sequence continues at coordinate 14,587 of CAZWZD010000003.1, read as the reverse complement.
AATCTTAGCTGACATTCAAAAAGGATGGTTAGATTTTGAAGTTATGATTGCTACTCCTGATATGATGGCACAATTAGGAAGACTAGGTCGTATTTTGGGGCCTAAGGGCTTAATGCCAAACCCTAAGACTGGTACAGTTACTACAGATATAGCTAAAGCTGTTAAAGAAACTAAAGCTGGTAAGGTTACTTATCGTACAGATAAAAATGGTAATGTTCATATGCCAATTGGTAGAGTTTCATTTGATGATGAAAAATTAGTTGAAAACTTTAAGACAGTTTATGATTTAATGGTTAAATCTAAACCATCTTCAGCTAAAGGTGTTTATATGAAAAATATTGTTATTTCATCAACTATGGGGCCTGCTATAAAAGTTATTACTACAATGTAATACAATTAAAAAATCGCAATCAATATACCGTAGACAGTAACGGGTTAATCCTTAATAATGTTACCGAGGTGTTTAAGTCAATATAGACTAGAACTCCTATTTTCGGTAGGAGTTTTTTAACGGATATATTGTTGCATATATTAAAAAATTAATAGGAGGTGTAGCAATGAATCAAGCAATTATTGATGCTAAAAAGGCAGTTGTTGTGGAAGTTGGTGAAAAAATCAAGAATTCACAATCTACTGTAGTTGTTGAATATCGTGGTTTATCAGTTGCTGAAGTAACAGAATTACGTAATCAATTAAGAGAAGAAAATGTTGAATTAAAAGTTTATAAAAACAAATTAGTTCAAAGAGCTACTGTAGAACAAGGGTTCGAAGCGTTAAATGAATCTTTAGTTGGTCCTAATGCTTTAGCGTTTGGACATGAGGATGCAGTTGCTCCTGCAAGAATTTTAGCAAAGTTTGCAAAGAAACATGATGCTTTAGTTATTAAAGCTGGTATTGTTGAAGGTAAGGTTTTACCTCAAGAAGAAATTTTAGAGGTTTCTAAGTTACCAGGACGTGAGGGAATGTACTCAATGTTATTGTGTTGCTTAAAGGAACCTGTATCAAAAGTTGCAAGAGCTATTAAAGCTGTTGCTGATGCAAGAGAAGAAGGAGCAGCACCTGCTGCTGAATAGTTAAATATTAGGAGGAAATAAAAATGGCAAAATTAACACATGATGAAATCTTAGCTTATTTAGAAGAAGCTACAATTTTAGAATTAAATGAATTAGTAAAAGCAATTGAAGAAAAATTTGATGTAACTGCTGCTGCACCTGTAGCTGTAGCTGCTGGACCAGTTGAAGAAGAAAATACTGCACCTGCTAACGTAACTGTTACTTTAACTGAAATCGGTGGAAGTAAAGTTGCTGTTATTAAAGCAGTTAAAGAAATTACTGGTTTAGGATTAGTTGATGCTAAAGGTTTAGTTGACAAATGTCCATCACCAATCAAAGAAAATATTCCAGCTGAAGAAGGAGCTCAAATTAAAGAAAAACTTGAAGCTGCTGGAGCTACTGTAGAAGTAAAATAATTAAAAAAGCCCTTTAAGGGCTTTTTATTGTTTATGAATCATTATTATTCAAAAGAAGTTGACTTGGCTTCAAAAGAAAATACAATTATCTTTTCTTATAAAGGTTATTCTATAACCTTTATTGGAGATAATGGTGTATTTTCAAAGCAGAGAGTTGACTATGGATCTAGAGTTTTACTTAATACAATTCATATCAATAACAATCAAAAAAAACTGCTTGATGTAGGATGTGGTTATGGAACATTGGGTATTTCTTTAAAGAAAGTCTATTCGCATTTAAATGTAACAATGATTGATATTAATGAAAGGGCGATAGAGCTTGCAAAAAAAGGTATTCAATTTAATTATTTGACGAATATCGATGTATTTCAAAGTAATTTATATGAGAATGTCAAAGATCAATATGATATAATTGTTTCTAATCCACCTATAAGAGCGGGTAAGAAAGTTGTATTTGAAATATTAGAGAATGCATATGATTATTTAGCTTATGAAGGATTTTTAATGATTGTTATTCAAAAGAAGCAGGGAGCTCCATCTGCTAAAAAGAAAATGGAAGAAGTTTTTGGAAATTGTGAAATAGTAAAAAGAGATAAAGGATATTATATTTTAAAATCTGTTAAGTATGGTTAAGCATAAGAGCGATATGTTCTTATGCTTTTTGCATTTTATGACTTAAAATATGTGATTTTATGTCATAAAATGTGAATTTTCATATTTTGAAAATAATAGTTGACAAGAGCACACGGGGGGGGGGTATTATAATGTTATACAAGAATCTATATTGGTTTCGACAAGAAGAAATAAAACTATTGTTTTGAGGGAAGATTAAATTGTTTTATGACTTGAATTCTCTTTATTGATGGTGATTCTTGTTAGAATGTGCATAATGGATGTATTAAGTGACATGGCTAACTTGTATTATGTACTTTATTTTATGATTTATAAGAATTATTTTAGAAGGAAGGAATAAGGGAAATGATGAAAAGTTTAAAAAAGGTTGTATCTTTAGCTTTAACGTTTTCATTAACTGTGGCATTAGCAGTAAGCTCAGTTTTTGCAACTTCAAACTTTTATCAATATTCATATACTGATTTAGAAGCAGTATATGTTACAAGTTTGATTAAAGAGTTTTCATCTGCTACAAAAATGACTGATGATATTAAAAGTCATTTGGCTGAATTAAGTGGAGTGAATGCTGATTTAGGTGAAAGAATGACTAATATCCTAGAGTATTGGGATTATGCTTTTAATAGTTTGACTGTTAACGAGTTTTCTCCAGCTAGTACGACTGTTGAATTAGATGGATTTGATAGTTATGAATGGAATCATGCTGTTGATAATGATACGCTAGTTGCTGATTGTTTATCTGATACAGATTGGCAAAATATTAAAAATAATGTTGATAATCTATGTTTAGTTACATTAGGGAATGCTTTACAGTCTGATGGTTTCTTATCTGATGAAGGTATTGGACGTACTTTAACTGTTTATAATTTATGGAATGCTATTTATGAAAAAACTGGAAAATATGTTATGATTGCAGTTACTGGTGGAGGAACTGCTAAACAAAATTCATCAGTTACAGAAGGTGGGCAAATGTCAGCATATCTTCAAAAATTAGGTGTACCAGCTGAATATATTATTGTTGAAGATCAAGCTGGTAATACAGCTGGTAATGCGGTAAATACTATGAAGATTTTAAATGAATCATACCCAAATATTACAAAACTATGGATGTTAACAAGTGATTATCATATTAATCGTGGATCTACATTCTTTAATACTGCAGCTCAATTTTATGCATTAGATACTGGTAAAGAATATGAAATCATTGGTAATTTGGGATATAGTACTGGTAAATCTAAAGAAAGTATTGGACTATATACTTCACAAATGTATTCAATAGCTGATACAGGATATTCTTCTAGTGTAGCGTCTAAGTTGTTATCTGCTGAGAATTTAACAATAGATCAAGAGAGTGTAAAAGTTTATCAGGGTCAAGATTTGGATGTTAATGCATCTTTGAATTTTGAAAGTACAACAAATACATTGTCAGTTGATGTTAGTGATTATGTAACTACTGACTTTGATAATACAAAAGTAGGTAATCAAACAGTAACTGTTAGTCTAACTTATTTAGGTGTTACTTATAGCGCTACTTTAGATGTTGAAGTTCTAGCATTTTCGTTAACTGATGAAGATGGCAATAATGTTACAGGTATAACTGTTGATTCTATTGATGAATTAGTTATTGGCCAAACAACAGCAGCTGATTTGGGTATAACAGTTAATGTTGGAAGTGCTACAAAAAATGCTGTCCTTACTGCTTATGATCCATTGACTTCAATTGCTACTTTTACTGTTTATGATGATGATAATACAACAGTATTAAAGACTTTTGATGTTAATGTAACAGTTGCACAAGAGGAAGATAGCAATAAAGAAATTGAAGTTACAACAGAGCAAGGAAGTTCACAAACACCAACGACTTCTACTGCAGAAAGTAATTCCACTACAGAAAGTCCTTCTGATACAGTAAAAACTAGTGATAATACTAATGTTATTGCTACTATAGTTTCTATGTGTTTAAGTGGTGCTGTTTTAGGTGTATATGAATTAAAGAAAAGAAAATATAGTTAAATAAAAAATATAAAGTCAATATGAATGCCATGATCATATTGGCTTTTTATAATTAATGACAGTAAAATACACTTAAATAATATGAGTGAATTTTAATATACTTAAGTTCAATAATTCAAATAATTTTTTATAAACTCTTTTCTTTTCCCTCTGCTATAATAAAATTCTTTACCATCCTGCATCATAATATAAGTCTTTTTCTCATGTAAGATATACTTGTAATTCACCAATACTATTTGTGAAATTAAGCCAAATAAAGTTATAGGCAATTGATTTACAAACCGTTTCATTATATATCTGACCTTATAATAAATATCAATCAGTTTTAATGTAACTTTCGTATTTTGGTAAGTAACCTCTATTATATCTTTTACTATCTTGCTTTTAATCTTAGCTATAATTAATGGTAATTCTTTTTCATATTGCTTTTTCTTAAAAAGCAATATGAAAAAGTCTGTAATGCGTCAAATACTAAATCATCTCTATAACTTAATAGATTTTGCTATATCAATACCACTGCGATCAGGCATATCAATATCTAAAAAGTATGAATGAAATCATTATAATCATCAATAATCTTTATCTAAAGATATATAATAAGTTAAATATCTGCAAAATAGCATAATAAACTCAATAATACCACACTAGAAAATATTGAAGATATTACATAAATTACATTATAATTATAAGCAAGAAAATAACTCGTTATAATATTAGTGATAAGATAAGCTAATACAAAGATGATTAAATCAGTAATAATAACACGCTTATTAAAAAATCTATAGATAAAATAGCCTACAACTCGGGATCAAAAAAATGTGAAAAATTTTTATTGACCAAAAAGCAATCTTATGCTATTATAATATACTGCCTAACCATGTATAAAAAGCAGTGTTTTTTTAGCTTTTTTCAGGGTTTAGAGATAAACAAAAGGAGTGAATCGAACTTGGAAAAGAGTGTAACTAAAGCTAAAAGTCGTATAAATCGACGTAATTATTCGAGAGTTAGTGGATCGTTGGAATTGCCTAATTTGGTTGAAATTCAAACAAATTCTTACAAATGGTTTAAAAATGAAGGAATTAAAGAAGTATTTCATGATGTTTATCCAATCAGTAACTTTAATGAAACTTTGACATTGGAGTTTGTTGATTGTCGTTTTGATAAGCCTAAATATTCGGCTGATGAGAGTAAAGATAGAGATGCAAATTATTCAGCACCTATTCGTGCAACTTTGCGATTAATTAATAATGGAACTGGGGAAATTAAGGAAGATGAAGTTTTTATGGGCGATTTTCCTTTAATGACTGATTCAGGAACTTTTATAATTAATGGTGCTGAGCGTGTTATTGTATCACAATTAGTTCGTTCACCAGGAGCATATTTTGCAGATGCTATGGAAAAGAGTGGGAGAACTGTTTTTACAGGAAGTATTATCCCATCAAGAGGAACATGGTTGGAGTTTGAAAATGATTCTAAGAATGTTCTTAATGTTCGTATTGATAGGACACGTAAGATTCCAGGAACTATCCTTTTACGTGCTTTGGGGTTGAGTAGCAATGATGATATTATTGCTGTTTTTGGGGATCATCCTTATATCCAAAACACTTTTGAAAGAGATCCTACCCATAATACTGATGAAGCATTGATTGAAATTTATAATAAGTTAAGACCAGGAGAACCTGCCACTTTAGAAGGTGCAAATACATTGCTTTATACGAGATTTTTTGACCCTAAGAGATATGACCTTGCTAAAGCGGGACGTTTTAAATTTGGAAAAAAATTAAGCTTGTTGGATAGAATTACCAATAGAGTTTTAGCAGAGGATGTTATTGATGTTAATGGTAATGTTGTTATGAAGGAAGGAACATTACTAACTAAAGAAAAGGTTGATATTTTACAGCCTGTTTTTGAAGCTGGAGCTCATATGAAGGATATTAAAACAAATGAGTATTTTAATTCTCATAGTAGAGTTCAAGTGTTAGAAGTTTATACTGATGAGTCTATGACTAAGAAAACGAGAGTTATTGGTACTGATTTATCATTGAATTGTAAGTATGTTACTATTTCTGATATGATAGCTGCTTATTCTTATATGTTAAATTTAGTTGATATTTTTGATTCTTTGGATTTGGCTGCTGATGATAGAGTTAATTTGATGAGTCGTATTGGATTGTTAGATGATATTGATCATTTGGGAAATAGACGTGTTCGTTCTGTTGGTGAATTGATTCAAAATCAGTTTAGAATTGGTTTATCTAGGATGGAAAGAGTTGTTAAGGAAAGAATGTCTTTATCTGAGGTGGATAGTGTAACTGCTCAATCTTTGACAAATATTCGTCCATTGACTGCTGCGATTAAAGAGTTTTTCTCTTCATCACAATTGTCACAATTCATGGATCAGATTAATCCGCTTGCAGAATTAACTAATAAACGTCGTTTGTCTGCACTTGGTCCTGGTGGATTGTCAAGGGATAGAGCTGGATTTGAAGTGCGTGATGTGCATCCATCTCATTATGGACGTATTTGCCCTATTGAAACTCCTGAAGGACCAAACATTGGTTTGATTTCTACTCTTGCATCATATGCAAAGATTAATAAGTATGGATTTATTGAAACTCCTTATCGTAAGGTTAATAATAGTGTTATCGATGAAGATGATGTTCGTTATTTAACTGCTGATGAAGAGAAAAATTATGTTATTGCTCAGGCAAAAGTAACAATTGATGAAAATGGTAAAATATTAGATGAACAGGTTATTGCCCGTCATTTGGGTGAAAACGTTATGGCAAAGCCTGAGAATGTTGATTTTATTGATATTTCGCCTAAACAGATTGTTTCAGTTGCGACTTCATGTATTCCGTTCTTGGAAAATGATGATGCGACTCGTGCGTTGATGGGAGCAAACATGCAGCGTCAGGCTGTACCTTTATTAGATCCTCATGCACCTTATGTAGGAACTGGTATGGAATATCAAGCTGCTAAGGATTCTGGAGCTGCGGTTGTAGCTAAGGAAGATGGTATTGTTACTTATGTTGATGCTAAGAAGATTATTGTTGAAGGTGAAAATGGTCCTAAGAAATATCGTTTATTAAAGTTTACTATTTCTAATGCTGGAAGCTGTATTAATCATAAACCAATTGTTAAAGTTGGGGATAAGATTGTTGCAGGAGAAGTATTGGCTGATGGTCCTGCTATGGAACAAGGTGAACTTGCTTTAGGACAAAATGTTTTAGTTGGTTTCATGACATGGAATGGTTATAACTATGAAGATGCTGTTATCATGTCTGAAAGATTGGTTAAAGAAGATGTTTATACTTCAATTCATATTGAAGAATATAGTATTGAGTGTCGTGATACTAAGTTAGGTCCTGAGGAAATAACTAGGGATATTCCTAATGTTGGTGAAGAAGCAAGAAAGAATTTGAATAGTGAAGGTATCATAATGATTGGTGCTGAAGTTAAGGAAGGAGATATTTTAGTTGGTAAAGTAACTCCTAAAGGTCAAGCAGAACTTTCTGCTGAGGAAAAATTATTACTTGCTATCTTTGGTGAAAAATCTAGAGAAGTTAAGGATAATTCTTTACGTGTTCCTCATGGTGGTGCTGGTATTGTTCATGATATTAAAGTATTTACGAGAAAAAATGGTGATGAATTACAGCCAGGTGTTAATAAGGTTGTTAAGGTTTATATTGTTCAAAAACGTAAGATTAGTGAAGGAGATAAAATGGCAGGTCGTCATGGTAACAAAGGGGTTATCTCTAGAATTTTACCAATTGAAGATATGCCACATTTGGAAGATGGTACTATTTTAGATATCATGTTAAATCCATTGGGAGTTCCTTCTCGTATGAACATTGGGCAGGTTCTTGAACTTCATTTAGGTTATGCTGCTAGAGAATTAGGAATGTATTTTGCAACACCTGCTTTTGATGGATTGAATGCTAATGACTTGGAAGAAGTAATGAAGCAAGCAGGTATGCCTGCTGATGGAAAACAAGCTGTTATAGATGGACGTACGGGAGAGTATTTTGATTCTAAAATTTCTGTTGGAGTTATGTACTTCATTAAACTTGCACACATGGTTGATGATAAATTGCATGCTAGATCTGTTGGTCCTTATTCATTAGTAACTCAACAGCCTTTAGGTGGTAAAGCACAAAATGGTGGACAAAGATTTGGAGAAATGGAAGTTTGGGCATTGGAAGCTTATGGTGCTGCTTATACATTGCGTGAAATTTTAACTGTTAAGTCTGATGATGTTGTTGGACGTGTTAAAACTTATGAAGCTATTGTTAAAGGACAAAAATTACCTGAACCAGGAGTTCCTGAATCATTTAGAGTGTTAAAGAAAGAATTACAAGCTTTAGCTTTAGATGTACGTCTACTTGATGATGAAGGTAATGAGTTAGATGAAAGAAAGATAGAAGATGAAGAACGTCGCTTCCCTATTTCTATCGATACTGCTCCTGCTAATAAGGAAGATATTGAACAGAGTGATGAAGCAGATTTGTTAGATGATGGATCAGAAAATAATGAGTCATTTGATGATGAATTAGATTCTTCTGAAGATAATTTGTATGATTTTATAGATGATGAAAGTGAAGAAGAATAGGAGGAAATACCAAGATGGCAGATGTTAATAATTTTTCCGCAATTCAAATTGGTTTAGCTTCACCTGAAAAGATTCGTAAATGGTCTTATGGTGAGGTTAAAAGACCAGAAACAATTAATTATCGTTCTCAAAAGCCAGAAAAGGATGGTTTATATTGTGAAAAGATATTTGGACCTTCTAAGGATTATGAATGTAGCTGTGGTAAATACAAGAAAGTTAGATATAAAGGAGTTGTCTGCGATCGTTGTGGTGTAGAAGTTACAAAGTCTTCTGTACGTCGTGAACGTATGGGACATATTGAATTAGCCACTCCAATTGCACATATTTGGTATTTAAAAGGGATTCCTTCAAGAATGGGACTTATTTTGGATATGTCTGCAAAGCAATTAGAGGAGATTATTTACTTTGTTTCTTATGTTGTTACTGATAAAGGAAATACTCCTTTAGAATATAAACAGGTTTTATCTGAAAGGGATTATCGAAACTGTTATGAAAAGTTTGGTAATCAGTTTGAAGCTAAAATAGGTGCTGAGGCAATTAAAATTTTGCTTCAGAAAGTTGATTTGGATGATGAATTTGAAACTGTCAGCAAGGAATTAAAGAGTGCTCAAGGGCAAAAACGTGCTAAATTGTTAAAAAGATTAGAAGCTATTGATGCTTTTAGATCTTCTAATAATCAGCCAGAATGGATGATTTTAGATGCATTGCCAGTTATACCACCTGATTTAAGACCAATGTTACAATTGGATGGTGGACGTTTTGCGACAAGTGATTTAAATGATTTATATAGACGTGTTATTACTCGTAATAATCGTTTGAAGAAACTATTAGAGTTGGGAACTCCATCAATCATCGTTCAAAATGAAAAGCGTATGTTGCAGGAAGCTGTTGATGCGTTGATTGATAATGGTCGTCGTTCTAAGCCTATTACTGGTGCAGGTGGTAGACCTTTGAAATCTTTGAGTCATACTTTAAAGGGAAAACAGGGACGTTTCCGTCAAAACTTGCTTGGAAAGCGTGTTGATTATTCTGGACGTTCAGTTATTGCGGTTGGTCCTACATTGAAAATGTATCAATGTGGTATTCCTCGTGAGATGGCATTGAATTTATTTAAGCCTTTTGTTATTAGTGGTTTAGTAAGAGAAGAGATTGCTAATAATATTAAGGCTGCTGAAAAGTTAATAGAAAAAATGGATGATCGTATTTGGCCTATTGTTGAAGAGGTTATTAAAGAACATCCAGTGTTATTAAATCGTGCTCCTACACTTCATAGATTAGGCATTCAAGCGTTTGAACCTAAATTAGTAGAAGGACGTGCAATTCGTTTGCATCCATTGGTTACTCCTGCATTTAATGCTGACTTTGATGGTGACCAGATGGCTGTCCATGTACCTTTAGGTGATGAGGCTATTCAAGAAGCTAGACAATTGATGTTGGGTTCTAACAATATTTTAGGACCTAAGGATGGTAAGCCTATTGTTACACCTTCACAGGATATGGTGTTGGGAAATTATTATTTGACATTAGAGGTTCCTGGGAAAATAGGTGAAGGTACTGTATTTGCTGATGTTAATGAAGTTTTAATGGCTTATGATGCAAAAACAGTGCATTTGCATACGAGAGTTGCGATTAGAGGTAAATCTTTAAATAATGTAACATTTACTAAAGAGCAAAATGAGAGTTATTTGATTACAACTGTTGGTAAGATTATATTTAATCAGATTTTTGAGGGAACATTCCCATTTATTAATGATCCTAGCAAGGAGAATTTAGAGGCTACTCCTGATAAGTATTTTGTGCCTATGGGAACAAATATTAAGGAGCATATTAAAAATCAGGAAATTATCAAACCTTTGGATAAGAAGGCTTTGGGAAATATTATTAATGAAGTATTTAAGACTTCTGTTATGAAAGATACAAGTACAATGCTTGATAAGTTGAAGGATCAGGGATTCTATTATTCAACTATTGCCGGTATTACTGTTTCTGTATCAGATATTCAAGTTCCTCAAAGCAAATATAAATTGTTTGATAAGGCTGATGATGATCTTGAAGTTATTACTAAGTTATATCGTAAAGGTAAATTGACTGAACAAGAGAGAAAAGCTTCGGTTATTAAGTTATGGGAAAATGTTAAGAATGAAGTTCAAGATGTTGTTAAAGTAGAGTTCGAGTCTGATCGTAATAATCCAATATTTATCATGTCAGATTCTGGTGCTCGTGGTAATATTTCTAACTTTACACAATTAGTAGGTATGCGTGGACTTATGTCTAACCCTAATGGAGAAACTATTGAGTTGCCTATCAAATCTTCATTTAGAGAAGGATTGTCTGCATCTGAATTCTTCATTTCTACGCATGGTGCTCGTAAGGGTTCTACTGATACTGCCTTGAAAACTGCCGATTCTGGATATTTAACAAGACGTTTGGTAGACGTAGCTCAAGAAGTTATTGTAACTGAAGATGATTGTGGAACTGATAAAGGATTTAAAGTTACTGAATTATACAATACTGCAGATAATTCTGTTATAGTGCCATTATATGATAGACTTGTGGGTCGTTATTCTTTAAAAGATATTGTACATCCTGAAACTGGTGAGATTATTGTTCATGCTAATGAGATGATTGTTGAATCACTAGCAAAACAAGTGTGTGAAGCAGGTATTGAGGAAGTTGAGATTAGATCTATCTTTGGCTGCCGTGCTAAAGGTGGATTATGTAGAAAATGTTATGGTCGTAACTTAGCTACTGGATTAGAAGTTGAATTGGGTGAAACAGTTGGTATCATGGCTGCTCAATCTATCGGTGAGCCAGGTACTCAGTTAACAATGCGTACTTTCCATATGGGTGGAGTTGCTGGTGATGCTGATATTACTCAAGGTTTACCTCGTATTCAAGAGTTGTTTGAAGCGAGAAATCCTAAAGCTAAATCAATAATTTCAGAAATTGAAGGTGAAGTTTCTAATATTATTGATAAAGATGGTAGAGCAGAGATAGTTGTTTCTAATTTATTAGAGTCTAAAAGTTATTTAGCACCTTATGGAGCAAAATTAAGAGTTTCTGTAGGTGATGTTGTTGAAATTGGTGCGAAAATTACTGAAGGATCAATTGATCCAAAGGAATTATTGGCTGTTGCAGATGTTGAAGCTGTTGAAAATTATATTTTGAAAGAAGTTCAAAAAGTATATCGTTTACAAGGTATTGAGATTTCAGATAAACATATTGGAATTATTATTCGTCAAATGTTAAGAAAAATCAAGATTGTTGAAGGTGGAGATACTGGTGCATTGCCAGGTACACATGTTAGTGTAAACAAGTTTACTGAACTTAATAAAGATGTATTGAAGGCAGGAAAGCATCCGGCAGTTGGTAGTCCTATCTTATTAGGTATTACAAAGGCATCACTTGAAACTGAATCATGGTTATCTGCTGCTTCTTTCCAGGAAACAACAAAGATTTTAACAGATGCTGCTATTAAAGGTAAAATAGATGAATTGCATGGTTTAAAGGAAAATGTAATCATTGGTAAGTTATTGCCTGCAGGTACCGGATTAAGAGGTGCTTTAAAAGCTCCTGAATTAGAAGTTGAAGCTGATGAAGAAGATATCGAAGAAAATGAAGATGATTTAGTGGATGAACAGTCTGAAAATACTGATTCTGTTTCAACTCAAGAAGAAGTTAAAGAAGATGATGATTATAGCGAAGAATAGGAATGAATTTTCCTATTCTTTTTTTAAAAAGAACTTGACATTATATTGTTGTTTATGTATAATTCATATTGCTCGATGTGGAGCATATTTATTAATAATTTTTTTGAAACACCCGGAATTGTGTGTTTATAAAAAGAAAGGAGAAAAGAAATGCCTACAATTAATCAATTAGTTAGAAAAGGACGTAGTGAAAAGACTTCTAAATCTAAATCACCAGCGTTAAATAGAGGATATAACTCATTATTAAAAAAACCTACAAATATTAGTTCACCTCAAAAACGTGGTGTTTGCACACGTGTTGCTACTATGACACCTAAGAAACCAAACTCAGCATTACGTAAATATGCCAGAGTTCGTTTATCAAATGGAATGGAAGTAACAGCATATATTCCTGGAATTGGACATAACTTACAAGAACATAGCGTTGTTTTGATTCGTGGAGGACGTGTTAAGGATTTACCAGGGGTTCGTTATCATATTATTCGTGGTACAATGGATTGTGCTGGAGTAAAAGATCGTATGCAAGGGCGCTCTCGTTATGGAGCTAAAAGACCTAAAAAATAAGATAGGAGGAATTACTAATGCCTAGAAAGGGACAAGTTGCAAAAAGAGATGTACTACCTGATCCAATTTATAATTCTAAGGTAGTTACTAAGTTAATCAACAACATCATGCTTGATGGTAAAAAAGGTGTTGCTCAAAATATCCTTTATGAAGCATTTAAGAAAGTTGAAGCTAAATCAGGGAAACCTGCTATGGAAGTATTTGATGCAGCTATCAATAATATTATGCCTGTATTAGAATTAAAGGTAAGACGTATTGGTGGAGCTAACTACCAAGTACCAGTTGAAGTATCACCTGAAAGAAGAATGACATTAGCTTTAAGATGGTTAACAAATTATTCTCGTTTAAGAAATGAAAAAACAATGATTGATCGTTTAGCTAACGAAATTATTGATGCATCTAACGGAACAGGTGCTTCTGTAAAGAAGAAAGAAGATACTCATAAAATGGCAGAAGCAAACAAAGCATTTGCTCATTTCCGTTGGTAATATATTAAAACTGTTTGAAAGGAGAAGATTATGGCTCGTGAATTTTCTTTAGAGAAAACTCGTAATATAGGTATCATGGCTCATATTGATGCTGGTAAAACAACAACTACTGAGCGTGTTCTATATTATACAGGTAGAATTCATAAAATTGGTGAAACACATGATGGTGCTTCACAAATGGACTGGATGGAACAAGAACAAGAGCGTGGTATTACAATCACATCAGCAGCTACTACAGCTCACTGGAATGGATATCGTGTAAATATTATTGACACTCCAGGCCATGTAGACTTTACTGTCGAAGTAGAACGTTCATTACGTGTATTAGATGGTGCTGTCACTGTATTAGACTCTAAAGCTGGAGTTGAACCTCAAACTGAAACTGTTTGGCGTCAAGCTACTACTTATGGAGTTCCTAGAATTGTTTTCTGTAATAAGATGGATGCAACTGGAGCAGACTTTATTATGTCAGTTGAATCTATTGGTAAAAGATTAGGTGCTAATGCTGTTGCTATTCAATTACCAATTGGTGCAGAAACTGAATTTGAAGGTTTAATTGATTTAATTAAAATGAAAGCTGTATATTTCGAAGGGGATAAAGGTGAAAATGTAGTTTACAAAGAAATTCCTGAAGATATGAGAGATATGGCTGAAGAATATCGTATGAAGATGATCGACAAAGCTGTCGATTTCGATGACGATTTAATGATGAAAGTATTGGAAGAAGAAGAAATTACTGAAGAAGAAATCAAAGCTGCTATTCGTAAAGGAACATTAGCTGTTGAATTATTCCCAGTATTATGTGGATCTGCATATAAAGATAAAGGTGTTCAACCTATGTTAGATGCTGTTATTGATTATTTACCAGCTCCAACTGATGTACCTTCAATTAAAGGTGAAGATGAAAATGGTAATGAAGTATTGAAACATGCATCTGATGATGAACCATTTGCTGCTTTGGCATTCAAGATTATGACTGATCCATATGTTGGAAAGTTAACATTCTTCCGTGTTTATTCTGGTACTATTGAATCTGGTTCTTATGTATTAAATGCTACTAAGGATAAGAAAGAACGTTTGGGACGTATTTTACAAATGCATG
>CAZWZD010000002.1:7752-23007 GCA_964638235.1 uncultured Erysipelotrichales bacterium | reverse complement strand
GTTCTTGTTGAAACTTATGTTAAACACAAGTTATACGGAAAACGTGTAAAGTCTTCTAAGAAGTTTAAGGCTCATGATGAAGAAAATATTGCTAGAGATGGTGATATTGTTAGAATTATGGAAACAAGACCATTATCTAAAACAAAACGTTTCCGTTTAGTGGAAGTTGTTAAGAAAGCTGAAATTATATAGTCTGAAAGGAGGTCACTTAGAATGATCCAAAATGAAAGCAGATTAAAAGTTGCTGACAATACAGGAGCAAAAGAAGTATTAGTTATTAGAAACCTAGGTGGTTCAAATAGAAAGTTTAGTAACATCGGTGATATAGTCGTAGCAACAGTAAAGCAAGCGACTCCAGGTGGTACAGTTAAAAAAGGTGATGTTGTAAAGGCAGTTATCGTTAGAACAAAATATGGTGTAGGACGTGAAAATGGTTCTTATATCAAATTTGATGATAATGCTTGTGTAATTATTAAAGATGATAATTCACCTAGAGGAACTCGTATCTTTGGACCGGTAGCAAGAGAGTTAAGAGATGCAGATTTTATGAAAATTGTATCATTAGCTCCTGAGGTATTATAGGAGGTAAGCGAGGAAATGAAATTACGTGTAGGTGATACAGTTCAGGTTATCGCTGGAGCTGATAAAGGCAAAACTGGAGAAATTCTTCAAATTTTAAGAAAAGAAGATAGAGTTTTAGTTGAAGGTGTTAACATGGTAACTAAACATATTAAACCTTCTCAAGCTGATCCTGAAGGTGGAATTGTAACAAGAGAAGCACCAATTCATGTTTCTAATGTTGCATTCTATGATTCAAAAGAAAAGAAAGCTGTTAGACTTGGATATGAAATTGTTGATGGAAAAAAGGTTCGTATCAACAAAAGAACAGGTAAACCAGTTGATAAAGTAAGTAAGAAAAAATAGGTGATAGGGAGGTTAAATAATGAACCGACTAAAGGAACGTTATGAAACAGAAATAACTAAGTCATTAATGACTAAATTTAACTATAGTTCAGTAATGCAAGTACCAAAGGTTGAAAAGATTGTAATTAATATTGGTGTTGGTGATGCAGTTAATAATTCTAAATTATTAGATGATGCTGTTGCTGAATTAACTTTAATTGCTGGACAAAAACCACTTATTACTAAGGCAAAGAAATCAATTGCAGGATTTAAATTACGTGAAGGAATGCCAATTGGTTGCAAAGTAACATTACGTGGTGAGAAAATGTATGAATTCTTAGATAAGTTAGTAAATATCTCTTTACCTCGTGTTAGAGATTTTAGAGGTGTACCTAAGAACTCATTTGATGGAAGAGGAAATTATACTTTAGGTATTAAAGAACAATTAATTTTCCCTGAAATTAACTTTGATAAAGTAAATAAAATTAGAGGTATGGATATTGTATTCGTAACTACTGCTAATACTGATGAAGAAAGTCGTGAATTATTAGCTCAGTTAGGTATGCCATTCCATAAATAAGGAGGACTTAAAAAATGGCAAAAACGTCAATGAAAGTGAAACAACAACGTCCTCAAAAATACAAAGTTCGTGAATATACAAGATGCGAACGTTGTGGACGTCCACATGCAGTTATTAGAAAATTTAAACTTTGCCGTATTTGTTTCAGAGAATTAGCTTATAAAGGTGAAATTCCTGGAGTTAAAAAAGCAAGCTGGTAAACAATCGCTAATGGAAGGAGGACATATAGAATGGTAACAGATCCAATCGCAGATATGTTAACAAGAATTCGTAATGCTAATCAGCAACGTCATGATGAAGTTGTTGTTCCTGGTTCTAAATTAAAAATTGATTTAGCTGAAATTTTAAAGAATGAAGGATTTATTAGAGATTACAAAATTGAAAGTGACGGAGTAAAGAAAAGTATTGTTATTACTTTAAAATACAAAGGAAATGAGAGAGTAATTTCAGGATTAAAGAGAGTTTCTAAACCTGGATTACGTCAATATGCAAAAGTAAATGAAATTCCTAAGGTATTAAATGGATTAGGAATTGTTATATTATCAACTTCTCAAGGATTAATGACTGATAAGCAAGCTAGAGCTAAAGGTATCGGTGGAGAAGTATTAGCATATATCTGGTAAAAAAATTTAAACAGGAGGTGTACACTGATGTCTCGTGTAGGTAATAAAGTAATTACTGTACCTGAAGGGGTAACTGTTGAGGTTGCTGCTGATAATACTGTTACAGTAAAAGGACAAAAAGGGACTTTAGTTAAACAATTTTCACCTGTAATTTCAATTGAACAGGATGGAAATACAATTACAGTTAAAAGAAGTAGTGAATTAAAAGCTCATAAACAATTACACGGTACAACAAGAGCATTATTAGCTAATATGATCGAAGGTGTTCATAATGGTTATGAAAAGAATCTTGAAATTGTTGGTATCGGATATCGTTGCCAAATGAAAGGTAACAAATTAGTATTAAATGTTGGTTTCTCTCATCAAGTTGAAATTGAAGGTGAAGAGGGAGTTAAGATTGAAGCTCCTACACAAACAACTATCAAAGTTTCTGGAATTGATAAAGAAAGAGTTGGAGAAATTGCAGCTAGAATTAGAAGCGTTAAGAAACCTGAACCTTATAAAGGAAAAGGTATCAAATACGTTGGTGAAAAAATTATTAAAAAAGAAGGTAAAACTGCTGGTAAGAAGTAGTTTAGATAAGGAAGGAGCTATAGAATCATGGCAAAAACTATGTCTCGAAATGATTTACGTAAAAAACGTCATCTTAGAGTTCGTAAAAAAATTAGTGGAACTCCAGAATGTCCACGTTTAAATGTATTCCGTTCAAGCTCTCACATTTATGCTCAAATTATTGATGATACTAAAGGTGTTACATTAGTATCTGCATCATCATTAGAGTTAAAACTTGAAAATGGTGGAAATGTAGAGGCTGCTAAAAAAGTTGGAGCTGAAGTTGGAAAAAGAGCTATTGAAAAGAAAATTGAAAATGTAGTATTCGATCGTGGTGGATATATCTATCATGGACGTGTAAAAGCATTAGCAGAAGCTGCTAGAGAAGCAGGATTAAAATTCTAATAGGAGGTTAAATAATGGAACAACGTAAACCAAGAGAAAATGGACCTAGAAGAAATGGACCAAGAAGAGGTTCAAGAAGAAACGGACCAAGAGTTGAAAAAGAATTCGAAGAAAGAGTTGTTACTATTAACCGTGTTACTAAAGTAGTAAAAGGTGGTCGTAAGATGCGTTTTGCTGCATTAGTTGTTGTTGGTGACAAAAAAGGTAGAGTTGGATTCGGAACAGGTAAAGCTAATGAAGTACCTGATGCTATTAGAAAAGCATCTGAAGCAGCTAAGAAAAATATTATTAATGTACCAATTATTAAGGGAACTATCCCTCATGAAGTAGATGGTAAGTATGGATCAGGACATGTTCATATTAGACCTGCTTCTGAAGGTACTGGTATTATTGCTGGGGGTCCAGTTCGTGCTGTTGTTGAATTAGCTGGATATTCAGATATTATTTCTAAATCTATAGGTTCAAGAACTCCAATCAACATGGTAAGAGCAACTGTTAACGGATTAGCATCACTTAAGACTGCAAAACAAGTTGCTGAATTAAGAGATAAAAAAGTTGAAGAAATTTTTGGATAGGAGGAGCGTAAAATGGCAGACACAAATAAGGTTACTATTACGCTTGTAAAAAGTCCAATTGGAGCAAGAAAGAATCAAAAGGACACTCTTAAAGCGTTAGGTTTAACTAAAATTAATAAATCAGTAGAAAAAGAAAATAACGTTTTTATTCAAGGTATGATAAAAACAGTTAAACACCTAGTAAAAGTTGAAGAAAGTAAATAGGAGGTGTAAGTATGAAGCTACATGAATTAAAATATACAGAAGGTGCACGTAAAAATAGAAAACGTATTGGACGTGGAACAAGTTCTGGTACTGGTAAAACTGCTGGTAAAGGGCAAAAGGGTCAAAAATCAAGATCTGGTGGTGGAAAAAAACCTGGATTTGAAGGTGGACAAACTCCTTTATTTATGCGTTTGCCAAAACGTGGATTTACAAACATTAATAGAATCGAATATGCAATTGTTAATGTAGAGGATTTAAATAGATTTGAAGCTAACTCAGTTGTAGATTTAGATGTATTAATGAAATGTGGATTAGTTAAGAAAAAATTAGATGGATTAAAAATTTTAGGTAATGGTGAATTGGAAGTTGCTTTAACAGTGAAAGCTAATAAATTCTCTAAATCAGCTGTTGCTGCAATAGAAGCTGCAGGTGGAAAAACAGAGGTGATTTAGGATGATGGATTTTTTAAAGAGTGTCTTTAAAAAAGGGGAATTACGTCAAAGAATCATCTTTACATTAGGAGTTTTATTTGTATTTCGTTTGGGTGCTGCAATTACTATTCCATCAATTCAAACTGGAGCATTGACATCTAGTGCAACAAGTAATGGAATATTTGGTCTAATGAATATGATTGGTGGTGGACAGCTTGAAAGGTTTTCTATCTTTTCATTAGGTGTTTCTCCATATATTACTTCTTCTATTATCATTGAGTTATTATCAATGGATGTTATTCCAATTTTGACTCAATGGCAAAAAGAGGGAAATAATGGTAAGAAAAAGAAAGATAGAGTTACACGCTATTTAACTGTTGTTTTAGCAGCTATTCAAGGTGGCTCACTAACTTATGCGTTTGATAAAGGGTATGGTATTTTATCAGATTCAAGTTTTCTAACATATGCATATGTTGTTGTAGTAATGATTGCTGGATCAATGTTTGCAATGTGGTTAGGAGATCAAATTACCCAAAAGGGTGTTGGTAATGGTACTTCGTTGTTAATCTTTACTGGTATTGTTTCTAACTTACCAAATGCATTCATAACAACGTTTAATAATTTAGTTGATTTTACATTAGGAACTCAAGATATAGCTTTAGGATTTCTAGCTTATGTGCTATTTGTATTAGTATATTTAGCAATTGTAGTGTTTGTTGTATTTAATGAAGGTGCTACAAGAAAGATTCCAGTTATATATGCAGTAAGTGCTAATACAGTTATGAGAACAAGAGAACAGACTCATATGCCTATTAAAATTAATAGTTCAGGAGTTATTCCAGTTATCTTTGCATCATCAGTATTAGCTGCACCAAGAACTATTATTAGTTTTATGGATAGTACTAGTGTGACAAAAATGATTGATAATATTTTAAATTATCAGCAACCAATTGGATTTTGTTTATATATGGTTATGATTATCTTATTTGCATTCTTCTATTCAAATTTACAAATAGATGCAAAAAAGATTAGTGATGACTTAAAGAAAAATGGTGGATCAATTCCAGGAGTTAGAACTGGAAATGAAACCGAAACATATATTAAGAAAGTATTAAACAGAGTTACTGTTGTTGGATCAATCTTTTTAATGATTATTTCAGCAATTCCAATCTTTGCTCAAGTTATTTGGGCACAATCAAATACAAACTATTTATCACTAGGTGGTACAGGTTTGATAATTATAACTGGAGTTGCTTTAGAAACAACAAAACAGATTAAAACAATGGTTACTAGAAAAGAATATCATGGATATATAAGAAAATAGTTATAATATGAGGAGTGATAATATGAACATTATTTTAATGGGTCCTCCTGGTGCTGGTAAAGGGACTCAGGCTAGCAGATTAGTTAGCAATTATGGATTAACTCAAATCTCAACTGGAGATTTATTTAGGAAGTCTATTGCTGAAAATAATAAATATGGTGTAATAGCTAAGTATTTTATTCAGTTTGGATACCTTGTACCAGACGATTTTACTGTTCAAATGGTTCAGGATTATTTTAAGGAAAATACTTTTGAAAAGGGATTTATCTTAGATGGATTCCCTAGAACAATCATTCAAGCTAGAGAACTTGAAAGTATTGGTAAAGAATTTAACTTTGATATCGATGCCATTATAAATCTTGATATTCCACAAGAAAAGCTTATTAAGAGATTATCTGGAAGAAGAACTTGTAAATGCTGTGGTAAAACTTTCCATGTTGAATTCAATCCTCCAAAGAAAGAAGGAATTTGTGATGATTGTGGTGGAGAGTTATATCAAAGAGATGATGAAAGTGAAGAAGCAGTTAAAGTTAGATTAGATACTTATAATAAGCAAACTAGACCTTTAATTGATTATTATACAATGAAAGGTTCAATCATTAATATTAATGGTGACCAACCTATGGAAGACGTCTTTAAAGACATTGAAAAAGCCTTGGAGGGTAAGTAATGATTGTAACCAAAGACCAGAGAGAAATAGAATTAATGAGAGAGGCTGGGAGAATAGTCGGCTTAGTTCATGTAAAATTAAGAGATTTTATAGTTCCAGGTGTAACTACAGAAGAAATTAATCAATTCTGTGATAAAGTTATAAGAGATGCTGGTGCAACTCCTTCCTTCTTAAATCTCTATGGTTTTCCAAAGAGTGTTTGTACTTCAATCAATGAAGTTGTAGTACATGGAATACCAAGTAATAGAGTGTTAAAAGAAGGAGATATTATTTCAGTAGACGTAGGTGCGTGCTATAAAGGCTATCATGGAGATAGTGCATGGACTTACGCAGTTGGTCAAATTAGTGATGAAGCAAAGAAGTTAATGGAAGTCACTGAGCAAGCATTATATGCTGGGTTAAGTCAAGTTAAACCAGGGAATCGTTTATCTGATATATCTCATGCTGTTCAGGAATATTTAGAGTCACATGGATGTAACACTCCTCGTGATTATACTGGACATGGTATTGGTACACAAGTTCATGAAGATCCTAGTGTTCCTAATTTTGGGGCTCCGGGAAAGGGTCCGAGACTAAAAAAAGGAATGGCTTTAGCAATTGAACCAATGGCTCATTTAGGTGGATATGAAACTGAAACTTTAGAAGATGGTTGGACAGTTGTTACAAAGGATAGAACTTTAGCTGCTCATTATGAGCATACTATAGTCATCACAGATGATGGATATGAGATTATGACAAAACAATAAAGGAGTTTTAATCAATGGCGAAGAAAGATGACGTTATAGAAGTAGAAGCAACCGTAGTTGAAACTTTGCCTAATGCAAAGTTTAAGGTTGAATTAGAAAATGGAGTGGTTATTCTTGCTCACGTTTCTGGTAAAATCCGTATGAATTACATTCGCATTTTACCGGGGGATAAAGTAACCGTAGAGATTTCTCCATATGATTTAACACGTGGGCGTATTACATTTAGACATAAATAGATAAATCTTCCAAAGGAGGTAGATTGAAGATGAAAGTAAGACCATCTGTAAAACCAATATGTGATAAATGCAGAGTAATTAAACGTAAGGGTAGAGTAATGGTTATCTGTGAAAACCCAAAACATAAACAAAGACAAGGTTAATTAGGAGGAATTTGAAACATGGCTCGTATAGCAGGTGTTGATATCCCACGTGATAAACGTGTGGTAGTTTCTTTAACTTACATCTATGGTATTGGTAATACTACTGCTAAGAAAATTTTAAAAGCAGTTGGAATTAGTGAAGATGTAAGAGTTAAAGATTTAACTGAAGAAGAAGAAACAAAGATTAGAAAAGAAATTGAAAAATATAAAGTTGAAGGAGATCTTCGTAGAGATGTTGCATTAGACATTAAACGTTTAATGGAAATTGGAAGCTATAGAGGTATCCGTCATCGTAAGGGACTTCCAGTTCGTGGACAAAAGACTAAAACTAATGCTCGTACTCGTAAGGGTAAAGCTCGTCCAATTGCTGGTAAGAAGAAATAGGAGGTTGAACTAAAATGGCAAGAACTAATACTCGTGGTAAAAGACGTATTAAGAAGAATATAGCAAAAGGTGTAGCACATATACATTCAACTTTCAATAACACAATTGTTACTGTAACAGATGAACATGGAAATGTGTTAACTTGGTCTAGTGCTGGAGCACTTAATTTTAAGGGCTCTAGAAAATCAACTCCATATGCTGCTCAAATGGCTGCTGAAGCTGCCGCTAAAGCTGCAATGGATCATGGTATGAAGTCTGTTGACGTTTGCGTTAAAGGTCCTGGACCTGGACGTGAAGCTGCAGTTAGAGCATTATCAGCTGCTGGATTAGAAGTTACTTCAATTAATGATGTAACTCCAATTCCACATAACGGTTGTCGTCCACCAAAACGTCCTCGTGGATAATAAGAAGTAAATGTATTTCAATTATAAATTTATTTCTATGTGAGGAGGAAATATATGCAAAAATTTGAAAAAGCAAATTTTAATGTAGAAAAGTATGATGAATCAGATAATTATGCAAAGTTTGTTATTGAACCTTTAGAAAGAGGTTTTGGAATGACAATTGGTAATGCATTAAGAAGAGTGTTATTATCATCTATTCCTGGAGCTGCTGTACATGCAATTAAAGTACAAGGAGCTATCCATGAATTTTCTGCAGTTGATGGTGTAGTAGAAGATGTTACAAATATCATTCTAAATATTAAGAAATTAGTTTTCTCAATTGATAGTGATGATGATGTAACAATGGTAATTGATGTAAAAGGACCTGCAGTTGTAACAGGTGCTGATATTCAAGTACCATCAGAAGTAAAGATGATTTCTAATGATTTAGTTATTGCTCATGTAGCTGAGGGTGGATATTTATATATTGAAATGTTTGCTCATAAGGATAGAGGATATGCTAGTGGTGATCAAAATAAGAAATTAATCAATACTATTGGAGTTATTCCTACTGATTCTATCTATTCACCAGTGGTTAAAGTCGCTTATTCAGTTGAGCCTACAAGAGTAGGTCAGAGCGCTAAATATGATCAGTTGGTGTTAGAAGTAACTACTGATGGATCTGTTAAACCTCATGAAGTTTTAGCTATGGCTGCTAAAATCTTAGTTGAACACTTAAATATGTTTGTAGAATTAACTGATATGGCTATGAACATGGAAGTAATGAGTGAAGTACAACAAGATACAGGAAATAAAGTATTAGATATGACAATTGAAGAATTAGACTTATCTGTACGTTCTTATAACTGCTTAAAGAGAGCAGGAATTCAAACTGTTCAAGAATTAGCTGCTAAGAGTGAAGATGATATGATTAAAGTTAGAAACTTAGGTAAAAAATCACTTAAAGAAGTTAAAGAAAAATTAGTTGAATTAGGATTAGGGTTTAAACCTTTAGATTAATTCAAAAAAATAACGGAAGGAGCAGATATCTATGGCAACAAATAGAAAATTAGGTCGTGTATCATCTCATAGAAAGGCAATGTTACGTAACCTTGCTACTGATGTAATTATGCATGGTAAAATTGAAACTACTGTTACTAGAGCTAAAGAAGTTCGCTCAATTGTTGACGAATTAATCACTTTAGGTAAACGTGGTGATTTACACGCAAGAAGACAAGCTGCACAAGTATTACAAGATGTTGTTGATCCAAAAACAGGGAAAACAGCAGTTCAAGTATTATTTGATGATGTAGCACCAAAATATGCTAACAAAAATGGTGGATATACTCGTGTATTAAAAACTTATAACCGTAAAGGTGATAATGCACCAATGGCAGTTATTGGTTTATTCTAATATAAAAGTAGTGGTGAGATATTTCTTACCACTTTTTTTGTTTTACATTTTTTCAAATATATGTATAATGTAACAAAGAAGGTGAGGATATGTTAATACATAAAATAGAGCAAACACATTTTTCTCCTAGTGAAGAAGAAATTATCCATTATATACTTAAAGAGGGAGAAAATATAAGAGATATGTCAATTGCATCAATTGCTGAAGCAACTTATACTTCCGCACCACTATTAATTAGAATTGCAAAGAAATTAGGATTTGATGGGTGGAATACTTTTAAAGAAGAGTATTTAAAAGAAATTAATTATTTGAATCAAGAGAATGTTGTTGATGCAAGTATACCTTTTGTAGTTACTGATGATTTTAGTTCTATTTCTAGAAATATTGCTTCACTTCAAATAGAAACCATTAAAGATACTATGGAATTATTAAAGCATGATGATTTATTTGGGGCAATGAAACTGTTAAGAAATAGTGAAACAATTGATGTTTATGGTGTTTATGGTAATATATTGCTGGCTGAAGAATTCGCTGAAAAAATGTTTTTTATTAAAAAGAATGTTTATATATGTAGATTATCTGGAGATGCTAAAATACAAGCAACAATGAGTAATGAAAAACATTGTGCTATTCTTATTTCTTATTCTGGAGAAACACCTTATTTAATTGAAACAGTTAAAATTCTAAAAAGGAAAAAAACTTCTATTATAGCAATCACTAGTATTGCAGATAATAAACTTTCACAGATGGCAGATATTACATTACGAATTTCATCTAGAGAAATGTTGCATAGTAAAATTGGAGATTTTGCAACAAGTCAATCTATAAAATTGATTTTAGATATTTTATATGGATGTATTTTTTCATTAGATTATTCTAATAATTTAAATGATAGAATTAAGTTAGCTAAAGAAGTTGATGATAGACATTCAGGATTTGAGTATATTGATGAGGATTAAGGAGGATAATAATGGAAAATATAATTGAAGTAAATAATCTTTCTTTCGAATATAGTGAAGGTAGTAAAACAATAGATAACATTTCTTTTAAAATAAAAAAAGGTTCATACACTACTATTTTAGGACATAATGGTAGTGGAAAAAGTACTATAGCAAAACTGCTGATAGGGTTGTTAGAAAAGAACAAAGGAGAAATAATCATTGGACAAATGTCTTTGAATATGGAAAATCTCTATAAAATTAGATCTTTAATTGGAATTGTTTTTCAAAATCCTGACAATCAGTTTATTGGTTCTACTGTAAGAGATGATATTGCTTTTGGATTGGAGAATACTTGTGTAGATCCTAATAAGATGGATAATATAATTAATGAATATGCTAAAAAAGTTAATATGACTGAATTTTTAGATCATGAACCAACAAAGTTATCCGGTGGACAAAAACAAAGAGTTGCGATTGCAGGAATACTAGCTATGCATCCATCAATTATTATCCTTGATGAAGCCACAAGCATGCTTGATCCTAAAGGAAAAAAAGAAATAAACGAATTAGTGAGAGTTCTTAATAAAGATACAAGTATGACAATATTATCAATAACCCATGATATTGAAGAAGCAGCTTTAGCAGATAACGTTATACTGCTAAGTGATGGCAAAATTATTGATCAGGGTAAACCATCTGAAATATTAATAAAAGAAGATGAATTAAAATCTATGTCATTAGATATACCATTCGCCCTTAAAATAACAAAGGGTTTAGGAATAAAAAATACTATTAAACAGGAAGAGTTGGTGAAAGAATTATGTCAATTACATTTGAACAAGTAGAACATATATATTCTCCTGATACTCCATTTGCATATCATGCTTTAAAAGGAATAGATTTAGTTATTCCTAAAGGAAGCATGGTTGCATTAATTGGACATACGGGAAGTGGTAAATCAACCTTAATTCAGCATATTAATGCTTTGTTGTTGCCAACTAAAGGTAGTATTACAGTTGATGATATTATAATTACTGCCACAAATAAACCTGCTTCTATTAAACCCTTAAGAAAAAAAGCAGGATTAGTATTTCAGTTTCCTGAATATCAATTATTTGAAGAAACAATATTGAAAGATATTATTTTTGGTCCAATCAATTTTGGAGTTAGTGAAAAAGATGCAGTTGCGATTGCAAATAAAGTTATAAAACAAGTGGGATTAGATGAAAGTTATTTAGATAGATCTCCTTTTGATTTATCAGGTGGACAAAAACGAAGAATTGCGATTGCAGGGATACTTGCGATGGATCCAGATATATTAGTATTGGATGAACCAACTGCTGGATTAGATCCTCAAGGTGCTAAAGAAATGTTAGAATTATTTAAAAGCATTAATCAGCAAGGAAAAACTGTTATTATTGTTTCTCATGATATGAATCAGGTGTTAGAATATTGTGATGATGTCATTGTTATGAATAAAGGAAAGATAGAAAGATATGAGAAAGTAGATGAGTTATTTAAAGAAACTGAATATTTAAGTTCTTTGAGTATTGATTTACCAATAATTACATCTTTTATTAAAGAATTAAATGATAATGGCTTTAATATAGATACTTCAATAAAAGATATTGATGAACTAATAAAAGTAATAGGAGGGCAAATTCATGAATAATGTTATGTTTGGTAAATATTTGCCTGTAGATTCAATAATTCATAGATTAGATCCTAGACTGAAAATTGGGGCATTATTACTTTTATTAATTACTGTCTTTTTTGATGCAGGATTTATTGGCTATGGCATATTAGCTGTACTTGTATTAATATTGGTTTGTCTATCTAAAATGGGAATTAAGCAATTAATAAAGGCTGTTAAACCAATGATTTTTATGATGGCATTCTTATTATTCTTTAATTTATTATTTTTGAAATCTGGAGATTTACTATTCAAGTTTGGTATTATATCAATCTATTCAGGAGCAGTTAGACAAACTGTATATATAGTAATCAGATTAGTCTTAATTATTATAATGACTACTATTCTTACTGCAACGACAAAACCATTAGATTTAACATTAGGATTAGAGCATCTATTATCTCCATTTAAAAAATTTGGATTTCCTGCTCATATAGTTGCGATGATGATTTCAATCGCATTGAGATTTATACCAACATTAATAGAGGAAACAGAAAGAATAATGAAAGCACAAGCAAGTAGAGGTGTAGAGTTTTCTGAAGGAAGTCTTAAAGAAAAAATACTTGCGATTGTGTCATTAATAATTCCATTGTTCATTTCTGCCTTTCAGCGTGCTGAAGATTTAGCAAATGCTATGGAAAGCAGAAACTATAATCCTGAAGCTCCTAGAACACGTTATAAACAATTAAAATGGAGAAGTGCTGATACAGTTTCATTATTAGTTGTTATTATTGTTTCAGCAACTGTAATAGCGTTATCATTTATATTATGAGAGTAAAATGTATTGTAAGTTATGATGGAAGTCAGTTTCATGGCTTTCAAATACAAAATAAACAGCGTACAGTTCAAGGAGAAATACAAAAAGCATTAAAGAAAATTAATGAAGTAGATACAGTTATTCATGCATCAGGAAGAACGGATGCTAAAGTTCATGCAAGACATCAGGTATTCCATTTTGATACTCATAAAAACTTACCTGAGGAACAATGGAAAAGAGCAATTAATCATTTTATGCCTAATGATATATATGTGTTAGATGCAAAATATGTTGATGAAAACTTTCATTCAAGATATACTGCTAAAAGAAAAGAATATCGTTATTTATTAAGTACAAATGAATATAATCCGTTTCAAACAGACTATATTTATCAATATGGCAGATCGTTAGATATAGAACTAATGAAAGCTGCTTCAAAGATATTTTTAGGAGAACATAATTTTGCTTCATATTGTTCATATGATCAATATGGTAATACTATACGAACACTATATAAATTTGATATTATTGAAGAAAATGGAATTATAACATTTCAATTAATAGGAAATGGATTTAGAAGATATATGGTTAGACATTTAGTGGGTGGATTAATTCAAGTAGGAGCAAAGAGAATTACAAAAGAAAGATTAAAAGAAATGTTGGATAGCAATGGAGAGCAGAAATGTCTTTTTAAAGCTAAGCCACAAGGGTTATATTTATATGAGGTGTATTATGAAGAAGATTAACTATCACACACATACTTATCGCTGTGGACATGGAGTAGGCAGTGAAGAAGATATGATTACAGCAGCAATTAATATGAATATTGAGGAATTAGGGATTTGTGAACATATTCCATTACCTAAATATCGTTTTCATTTAATAAAGTCAATACCGTATACAAGATCATTAAGATCGTTTGCATCATTAACAAGATCACTATTATTAAATGGTCCTAAAATGAGAATGCCTTATAAAACTATGCAAGAACATTTAAAAGCTATCAAAGATTCTGCTAGTAAATATAAAGATATAAAAATATATAAAGGATTTGAAGCAGAATATTTACCAGAATATTTAGATTATTACCAACAGTTATTGAATAATCAGGATATTGATTATTTAATATTAGGTAATCATTTCAATAAGCATTGTATCAATAGTTGTTATTATGGTAAAAAGAAACTGAATAAAAAAGAACTGTATTGTTATTGTAATGATATAGAAAATGCAATAACAACAAATTTATTTAGTTATATAGCTCATCCTGATTTATTTATGGTAGGATATAAAAATTTTGATGAAGATTCAAAAACAGTGTGTAGACGCATATGTGAAAAAGCTAAACAATATAATATACCTCTAGAAATTAATGCTGGAGGAATAAGAAAAGGATTGATAGATAAACAGGGTGAAATGCTGTATCCATATCCAGATAAACGTTTTTGGCAGATAGCTTCTCAAATAGGAAATAAAGTTGTTATTGGCATAGATGCACATGATCCTAAAGATTTTGATAATAATGTTTATGATCAATTAATAGATTTTTCAAAAGAATTAAATCTTAATGTAATAGATTCATTTGAATTTAAAAAAGGTAATATATAGAAAGGAAGCTAATGATAGATATTCATTAGCTTTTATTTAAAGAAATAGATATTTTATGTGATTATTATAGGACAATTTCATGCGTTTGTCTGAATAACGTACGAAAATCATTGTCATTTCAAGATAATTCAAGTATAATTCTAATGAATATTCTAAATAGGAGAAATGAATATGAATATTGTTATAAAATTATATTGGAGTATTGTCTTATGATGAAGGATATTCTTTTTGCTTTAGAGTTAGGTGTTAAAGTAATAGGAGTGTTCATATTTATGACATATATAGGCATTAAACTTAATCAGTATTTTGATTGTTGGTATTGGATACTTATTTGTATAATATTTGCTTTTATATATGTTATGAAGTTGTTATTAGGAGTTGGGAAGAATGGATGAGAAAGATGTTATAAAAAGATCATATCAAATTTTTCTTTTAGGTGTCATACTCTTTATTTTTTTGGGAATATTTTTAAAGGATGTTTCATATTTATTTGGTTTTATTTTAGGGTATGTACTTAATTTGATAATTTTCTACTTGATTATCAAAATGAGTGATGGCATATTGAAATTTTCAATGTCTACAGTTATTGTTATAATGATGTTTTTATTGAAATTATTGATTTATGCTTTAGGTTTTATTATAGCAGTGAAATCTAATTGGTTTCATCTTATTGGTGTTTTTGT
>CAZWZD010000002.1:0-7742 GCA_964638235.1 uncultured Erysipelotrichales bacterium | reverse complement strand
AGGTTATATGATTACAAAAATTTCAATTTATGTAGAAGGTTATGTGAATAGAGGAGGTGAAGTTAATGAATAGTGTACCAGTAATTGGAACGATTCATGTGACAATACAGACTGAACTTATTTTCTCTTTGATTATTATGGTAGCTTTGGGGATTTTCTTTGTTTATGCAGGGAAGAAAGTTATGGCTGCTGATCCTTTAGAAAGACCTAAGGGAGTTGTATTGGTATGTGAAACGGGTATAGAGATGATATATAATTATATGAAGTCTATTATGCCTAAGAAGTTTGAAAAGAGCTATTATCCATATTTTGCTATGTTGTTTGCATATTTAATATGTGCTAATTTAAGCGGATTGATTGCTTTTGAAGCACCAACATCGAATTATTCCATTACATTGTCTATGACAGTAATTACATTTGTATTAATCCAATACAATGCTATTAAGACAAAGGGAGGCTGGACATACATTAAAGATCAAATATGGCCACCTACTAATATATTAGGAACCCTTGCTCCATTAATTTCGTTATCAATGCGTTTGTTTGGTAATATTTTAAGTGGAACGATTTTGATGAGTTTGGTTTATGTATTTACTGGATGGTTATCAAGTTTAATAAGTATTCCGTTTAATATTTTCGGACCAATTATTGCACCTGTATTACATTGTTATTTTGATATTTTCTCAGGATGTATACAGACATTAGTATTCGTTACTTTATCTAGTATTTTAATTGCGATTGAAGCAGAAGACTAGTGAAGGATATAAAATTAAAATTTAAAATTTGGAGGTATAAGAAATGACAGATTTAGGTTTAATAGCAATTGCTGCTGGTATTGCAGTTGTTGCAGGTTTAGGAACAGGTATTGGAGAAGGTATTGCAGCTAGTAAAGCAGTTGAAGCTGTAGGTAGAAATCCAGAAGCTGAAGGTAAGATTCGTACTATGATGATCTTAGGTATTGCTTTATCTGAAACAGTAGCTATTTATGGATTGTTGATTTCAATTATCTTAATCTTCGTATTCCCAGCATTATATTTATAAAATATAGTATAGGAGGTATGAATATATGATAGATATTGATGTAGCAGGTAAGTTATTTCCCAATGTTGCAACAATGATTATTCAATTATGTTCTACTGGTGTTTTATTAATTGTATTTAAGAAAATTTTATGGAAACCTATGTTAGCATATTTTGCTAAAAGAGCTGATTTTATTGAATCTCAGATGAATGAAGCAAGAGATATGAATAATAAGGCTAAGGAATATATGCTGACTAGTGAACAAAAAGCACGAGAATCAGCTAAAGAATATCGTGATATTGTGGAAAAAGCAAAACTTGATGCCCTTTCTGCTAGAGATAAGATTATTGATGATGCAAAGAAAGAAGCTAATCAAAAAATAGAGCAGGCTCGTCGTGAAATTGAGGCAGAAAAAGCTCAAGCTCAAGAAGAAATGAAAGAGGAAATGGTAACTATCGCAATGGATGTTGCTATGAAGGTTATGAATAAGGAAATGAACAGCGAAGAAAATAAGAAAATGGTAGAGGACTTTGTAAATAAGGTGGCTAACTAATGGATATTGTTTCTTCAAGGTATGCAGAGTCTTTATTTGAATTAGCTAAAGAGGAAAAGACTATTGAAGCATATCAAGATGATATGCAAAAAGTTAGTGCTGTTTTTCAAACAGATTCTTCATTTGTTCAATTCTTTTCTCATGTTGCGATTGATGATGATGTTAAAATCAATCTTTTGGATCAGAGTTTTAAAAATCAGATTTCTGAATATGTTTTAAATTTTTTGAAATTATTAGTTATGAAAAGAAGAATTAGATATATTTTAGGGATTTGTGATGCTTTTCAATCGTTATGTAATGATTATTTTGGAATTAAAGTGGGTAAGGTATTTAGTCCTTATGAGTTGAATAATGATGAAATATCAAAGATTGAAAAAGCTGTTAGTTTAAAAGAAAATAAAAAGGTTCAGTTAAGATTAGTAATTGATGAATCTTTAATTGGTGGTATTAAGGTAGAAATTGATAATCATGTATATGATAATAGTCTATCTTATAAATTAGAATCACTTAGAAATGAACTTTTAAGAAAGTAGGTGAAGTTAGTGGATCTAAGACCAGATGAGATTAGTGCTTTAATTAAAGAACAGATTAAGCATTATAGTGATACAATTGAATCTAAGGATGTAGGTACTGTTATGACAGTAGGAGATGGTGTATCTTTAGTTCATGGTTTAGATAGTGCAATGTTAGGTGAATTATTATTATTCCCTAATGATGTATATGGTATGGTTATGAATCTTGAAGAAGATTCAGTAGGTGCAGTACTTCTTGGTTCTGAAGGAACTATTAAAGAAGGTGACGAAGTAAAACGTACAGGTAGAATTATTGAGGTTCCTGTAGGTGATGAATTATTAGGTAGAGTTGTTAATCCATTGGGACAACCTATCGATGGGCAAGGGGTTATTAAATCAAATAAGACTAGACCTATTGAAAGAGTTGCTAGCGGAGTTATGACTAGAAAATCAGTTGATCAGCCAGTTCAAACTGGTATTACATCTATTGATGCGATTATTCCTATTGGTAGAGGACAACGTGAGTTGATTATAGGTGATAGACAGACAGGTAAAACTGCTATTGCGATTGATACAATTTTGAATCAAAAAGGTCAAAATATGTATTGTATTTATGTTGCTATTGGACAAAAAAATTCTACAGTTGCACAAATTGTTGAAAGATTAAAACAAGGTGGTGCAATGGAATATACAACAGTAGTAAGTGCAAGTGCTTCTGAGCTTGCTCCTGTGCAATATATTGCTCCTTATGCTGGATGTGCTATGGCAGAAGAATGGTTAGAACAAGGTAAAGATGTTTTAATTGTTTATGATGATTTATCTAAACATGCTGTAGCTTATCGTACAGTATCTTTATTGTTAAAAAGACCACCTGGACGAGAAGCTTATCCAGGAGATGTATTCTATTTACATTCTAGATTATTAGAAAGAGCATGTCGTTTAAATGAAGAACATGGTGGAGGTTCTATTACAGCACTTCCTATTATTGAAACTCAAGCTGGAGATATTTCTGCATATATTCCAACAAATGTTATTTCTATTACTGATGGACAGATATTCTTGCAGCAAGATTTATTTAATTCAGGATTTAGACCTGCTATTGATACTGGATTATCAGTAAGTCGTGTTGGTTCTTCAGCACAAATTAAAGCAATGAAACAAGTTTCAAGTTCTTTAAAACTTGAATTAGCTCAATTTGCTGAAATGCAGGCTTTTGCTCAATTTGGTAGTGATTTGGATGCTGCTACTAAGGCAACATTGGATCATGGACAAAAAGTTAGAGAAGTATTAAAACAAGCTCAATATTCTCCTAGAAGTGTAGAACAGCAGGTTATTTCGTTATTTGCTTTAAAGAATGGAATGACAAGAAAGATAGCTGTTGATAAAGTTAATGATTTTATTAAAGAGCTATTTGAAAATATTGAGATAACTCATCCTGAATATATTGAAGAAATTAAAACTAAAAAGGTTATTAGTGATGAGTTAGATAAGAATTTAAAAGAAACTATGAAAGCTTTCGTTGAACAATTTTTAAAAGTGAATGCTGAAGGGTAATGAATTATGCCAAGTAATATGCAATCAATCAAAAGACGAATGAAGTCTGTTGAATCAACAAAGAAAATTACGAAAGCTATGCAATTGGTTGCTACATCTAAATTAAGAAAGACAAGAAATCAGTTAGATGAATTGAAACCTTATTATAGTGGAGTTCAGCAAACAGTTGCTTCAATTTTAAAGAGTAATGAGGGTAAAATTGATAATGCTTATTTAAAGGCTAATAAAGAAGGTAATGATGTTTATATTGTTATCACTTCTTCTTTAGGTTTATGTGGTGGTTACAATGCTAATGTTTTTAAAGCTATTAGAGATGTTATTACTGATAATGATTATATTTATGCAATAGGAACTAAAGGTGCTAGTTATTTTAATCATAGAAATGTTAAGTTTAATGATGAATATTTAGATTTAAATTCTACTTTGGAATTTAAAGATATTGTTAAAATGGTTACAGAACTAACTAATAAGTATAGAAATAAAGAGATTAAAAGTATTAAGATTGTTTATACTGAATTTGTAAATAATTTAACTTTTATTCCTAGAATTATAACTTTATTGCCAGTTGATGTTAATGATTTCAAAGATGTAGAGATAACGAATAAGTATACAATTTTTGAACCTAGTGAAAATGAAGTTTTAAATAGTTTAATTCCAATGTATTTGCAATCAGTTATTTATGGATATCTTGTAGAGTCAGTAACTAGTGAAAATGCTTCAAGAAGAATATCTATGGAGAATGCTACTGATAATGCAGAAGAATTAATAGAAGATTTATTATTGAAATATAATCAAGCTCGTCAAACAGCAATTACTAATGAGATTAGTGAAATCGTTGCTGGAGCTAATGCTCAATAAGGAGGTGTCATATAATGGAAAATAAAGGAAAAGTTGTACGTGCAGTT
Source organism: uncultured Erysipelotrichales bacterium (assembly GCA_964638235.1). Taxonomy (GTDB): domain Bacteria; phylum Bacillota_I; class Bacilli_A; order Erysipelotrichales; family Coprobacillaceae; genus MGBC113645. The sequence goes on along the minus strand of CAZWZD010000002.1, from coordinate 3,198 downwards.
GGACCAGTAGTTGATATTGCTTTTGATAGTGATTATTTACCATCATTGAATAATGCCATTGTAATTGATAATAATGGGATATCATTAACTGTTGAAGTTGCTCAACATATTGGTGATGATATTGTACGCTGTATTGCTATGGGACCTACAGATGGACTTGCAAGGGGACTTGAAGCAATTGATACGGGACATCCAATTGCTGTACCAGTAGGTAATGAAACATTAGGACGTATGTTTAATGTTTTAGGACAACCTATTGATGAAAAAGAAGAATTAGATGAATCTGTAAAGAGAATGCCAATTCATAGAGATGCACCGACATATGCACAACAAAGAACAGAAACAGAAATTTTAGAAACAGGTATAAAAGTTATTGATTTGATTTGTCCATATATTAAAGGTGGTAAAATTGGTTTGTTTGGTGGTGCTGGAGTTGGTAAAACCGTATTAATTCAGGAGTTAATTAATAATATTGCAACTGAGCATGGAGGTTTATCTGTATTTGCTGGAGTTGGTGAACGTTCTAGAGAAGGTAATGATTTGTATTATGAAATGAAAGAAAGTGGAGTATTAAGTAAAACAACACTTGTCTTTGGACAAATGAACGAACCACCTGGATCACGTTTGAGAGTTGGATTAACAGGGTTAACTATGGCTGAATATTTTAGAGATGAACAAGGGCAAGATGTCTTATTATTTATTGATAATATATTCCGTTTTACACAAGCAGGATCAGAGGTATCTGCTTTATTAGGGCGTGTACCTTCTCAAGCTGGATATCAACCAACACTTGCAACTGAAATGGGACAGTTACAAGAACGTATTACATCTACTAAGAAAGGATCAATTACATCTGTACAAGCTGTATATGTTCCTGCTGATGACTTAACTGACCCTGCACCAGCAACAACATTTGCTCACCTTGATGCAAAAGTTGTATTGGATCGTTCTATAGCTGCTTTAGGTATTTATCCAGCAGTTGATCCATTAAGTTCATCATCAAGAGCACTTGATCCTTTAGTTGTTGGACAAGAACATTATGAAGTTGCTCATGGTGTACAACAAATTTTACAAAGATTCCAAGAACTACAAGATATTATTGCTATCTTAGGTATGGATGAGTTAAGTGAGGAAGATAAGGTTACAGTAGCAAGAGCAAGACGTGTACGTAATTATTTATCACAGCCATTCACTGTAGCATCTCAATTTACAGGAATGGATGGAAAATATGTCCGAGTTGAAGATACTATTAAAGGTTTCAAAGAAATTCTTGAAGGTAAATGGGATCATTTACCTGAACAGGCATTCCATAATGTAGGTTCAATTGAAGAAGCAGTTGAAAAAGCTGAGAAATTAACACATGAAGAATTTTAGACTTAAAATTGTAACTCCTAAAGGAATCTATAAGGAAGCAGATATTGAAATACTTAATATTAGAACAACAGCAGGGCAAATGGGTATTCTTGCATCTCATTTACCACTTGCAAGTGGACTTGAAATTTCTGAAATGAATTATGTTGAAAATGGACAAAGAAAACATTATTCAATTGCTGGTGGATTTGTTTATGTAGGAGAAGAAGAAACAACTTTAATTGTTAATGCAATAGAATCACCAGAAGAAATTGATTTAAATAGAGCAGAAGAAGCCAAGAAAAGAGCAGAAAAAAGATTGTCACACAAATCTGATATTGATGTTCAAAGAGCAGAAATTGCACTAAAGAAAGCATTAACAAGAATTAATGTAAAAAATATGTAATGAAAAGGAACTTGAGATATACATCTTAAGTTCTTTTTTTTGACTATCCGTCCAATGCAAAATACTAAAAAATAATATATAATTTTTATGAAAAAAGTGGGACAAATTCGGGACAAAAATTCATCTAAACTATGTTATAATAGTACTACATTTAAAAACCAGTAAAATATATAAACTGTTTAAAATTAATTGAAATATAAAAAAAGAAAGGCTGGTGATTAAATGCTAGAAAATGAAGAAATGTTAGAGGCATTACAGGAAATGAATATGTTTTCTGATGTATTCTTTAAAGAGATAGTCAGAAATATTGAATGTGCAAGCTATGTTTTAGAATCGATTGTACCTGATGCAATTATAAAAGAATCATTTGTACAAAAGGAAATCAGCAATCCAATAGGAAGAGGAATCAGAACTGATTTATTATTGGAAGGTATAGATGATACGAAGTATAACATAGAAGTACAGAATTTGAAGATATCAAAGATGTTGTTATCATTGTATTTTTTAGAGATGATCCATTTGGAGATGGAGAAGAGTATTATGTGTCGAAGATAAGTATGGGAAAACATCCATATGATATAGGAGTAAAGTTTATTTTTATTAATGGCAAAACAAAGAGCAATAGCTGTATAGGAGAATTAGTCAAAGATATGTGGCAGAAGGATCCAAATAAGATCAAATCAGAGTCACTTAGGAAACAGGCAAAATACTTAAAGGAAAGCGAGGAAGGACAAAAGGCTATGTGTGCAATAATGGAAGGATTTTATAATCAGGGAAAAAATGAAGGAGCAGTAGAAATACTAACAGATTTATTGATACAAAAATTTGGAAATATTTCTAATGGATTAAAAGCTGTGATAAAAAACAGTTCTTTAGAAAAATTAAATGATTTAAAAAAGAAGATATTTATAGTAGAAGATGAAGAAGATGTTATAAAGATATTGATTTAATATTTATGAAAAAAAGGCAATGATATTTTAGTTAAATCATTGCCTTTTTTGTCTAGTATGGTCTACAACAGCAATTACATAGGAAGTTTAGTAAAAAGAAAGTATAACAACAATTTATTGAAGATGAGAATGGTGAGCCATATTCATTTTGAGTATTACGATATCTTCCTTGAGTTGCCTGCAATTGTTGTAATAATAAAATATATTGTAAATTATTAGGTTCCATTTGTACAGCTGTTTTCGCAAATTCTAATGCAGTAATATTGTTTCCAATACCATTTTGAGCAATTGCATTATAATAGAACCATATTGATGTTTTTGTTTTTATTTGATCTAAAACATTAATAGCATCTTGATATCTGCCAGCATTAATATATGAAGCAGCAGTATTGTAAGCTGCTTGTTCATTTTGACTATATTGATATTGTTGATTATATCCTTGAGAATTAAAACTTTGATTAGAATAGCCTTTCTTTCGATAATCCATAATTT
>CAZWZD010000001.1:29601-41441 GCA_964638235.1 uncultured Erysipelotrichales bacterium | reverse complement strand
ACTATATGTAGATAAACCAAGAAAACTAATATGTGATGTTCATATTCATATCAGTGTAGATACTTATCTAGAGGAATATGAATTCGTAGAAATATCAGATCATAAGGTAGTAATTAATTAGGACAAATCAGCAATGGTTTGTCTTTTTTGCGTTTATCATAGTGTAAACTGCTAAATTAGATTGAATAAAAGTAAATATACTGTTATATTTTTGATTGGAACGTATATTTATTCATATATGAAAAGGTGGTGATAGAAATGAAAGTATATGTAAAATGTAAATATAATTCTAACTCAGGACTTATGTTAGGTCATAGTGAAAACTTCACAAAAGCTATTTACGGTTTTAGTGAATTAGGTGCTGAAATTATTCCATATGAAAGTTTAGATGATATCTATGATGTAGTTACTAAAGAAGATATTGTTGTAGACTATATTCAACAATGTGATACTATTTTTGAAAAATTCGGTTATAACAATGTTCATGTAGATGACTATCCTGATTGTTTGAAGAAATATTTAGGTAGAAACATTTGGTATGATACTATCAATTCTATTTCCAGTAATCCTGACAAATGGTCAGCAGGGTGGTTTGTTAAACCTGTGAAATCTAAAGTTTTTACAGGTAAAGTAATTAAATCAATTCATGATTTAATTGGTTGTGGAAACTGCCAGGAAGATTATGAAGTTATGTGCTGTGAAGCATTGGATATAAAGAAAGAATGGCGTTGTTTTATTTATTATGATGAAATCTTTGATATTCGTCCCTACAAAGGGGATTATCATTATACATATGATCCAAAAGTAATTGATAATATTATGGAAGATTTTAGAAAATGGGAAGATAGGCCAGTCGCGTGTTCTATAGATATAGGAGTTACATCTGATAACAAAACCATATTAATTGAATGTAATGATGCATATGCATTAGGTTCATATGGATTAGTAGATTTTAGATATGCAAAGCTTATATCAGCAAGATGGGCTCAAATATTAGAACGAGAAGATGAATTTGATTTTAGAAGTTTTGGTGTAGAAAAGTAAAAAATTAAAGAGTTAGAATTATTATTTACAGATTCCAATTGCAACATGTTTAACGTGTTGCTTTTTTATTTACAGAGTAAATTTACCTTGTGGAAAGGAAGTTATGAAAAATAGAATAAGAGGCCCATGAAGGATATGTGTGAACAGTGTTTATGATACTGTTCTTTTTTTATGCAAACCAAAACGAAAGGATGATTAAAATGAACATTAGAAAATTATTAAAGAAGACAATGATATGTCTTACCAGTGCATTTATTGTTGGAACAACATGTTTAAGTGGTGTATCTGCTACGACTTATACAACTGGTTCAATCTATCATGATGACTGGGTGCTTACTAAACCAGATGGAAGTACACATGGTCATGAAGGTCAGTTACAAGTCAATGGTGTAGATGCGTATTGTGTGGATTATGAAACTACATTCCACAAGAATAAAACAATGATTGCAGGTACTTATAAAGATATTGGATTAACAGCTGAGAAAGCTAAAAGATTAGCAGTTATTGCTTATTATGGGCATAAAGTATCAGGAAGAACTGGAACTGACTGGTATGCTATTACTCAGGGATTACTTTGGAGAGAGATTGAAGGAAGAACAGATTTAGAGTTTGTTTCATGTCCAACAGCCCCTACATTAGCAGATCAACAAAAATGCTGGAATGCAATCTTAGCGGATGTTGATCGATATTATATGGCTCCATCATTTGCAAAGAACACTTATACAGTAGATGCGGATGGGTCTATTACATTAACAGATACAAATAATGTATTAAGTGATATGGTTGTAGCTAATGCAGGTGGATTGGATGTAAGTATTTCTGGTAATAAACTTACAATCAAAGGTAAAAGTGGTGTTACTGGAAAAGTAAATCTAGTATTAAAGAAAAATATTCCAGTTGCTGAAACTGGAACAACAATTGTTTATACAGCTGATGATTGTCAGGCTGTAGCTCAGTTTAAGATTTCAGATCCATTTCAAGCTTCATTAAGTGTTGAAATTCAAGAATATGGAAACCTTGAATTAACTAAACACAACGAAGATAAAAGTGGATTAGTTCCTAATACTGAATATCGTATTACAGGTGTTGGTTATGATCAAACATTTACAACTGATGCAAACGGTAAAATCAGTATTGAACGATTAAAAGTAGGAACTTATACAATTACTGAAGTAAAAGCTAGCGAAGGTTATTTAATCAATACAGGAAGCATGACTGTAACAGTTGAAGCAAACAAAACTGCCAAAGCTGAATTTACAAACAATGAACCAACAGGTAAAGTTACCTTTACAAAATCTATTGATTTAAATCAGACAAATAACTTAAAAGGCGATGCTAATGTTGAAGGTGTTACTTATCAGTTAGTAGCTGATGAAAAGATTACAAATAAAGCTGGAACAAAAACATTCTTTAATAAGGGTGATGTTGTAGAAAGCAAGAAAACAGATGCAAACGGAAAGATTACATGGGATGATCTTCCATTAGGACATTATGTAATCAAGGAAACAAAAACTAACGGAACACTTGTATTAAATGAAGAAACTTACAAGATTAGTATTGAATATGAAGGACAAACAGTTGCTAGAGTTTCAAGAATGGCAGAAGGATCAGACAGAGTCAATATGCAAAAGATTCAAATCTTCAAGTCAGGAACTAAGGATGGCATCTCTGATTTAGTTAAAGGATTACAAGGTGCTGAATTTACATTCAAATTAAAATCAGAAGTAGATCATGTTGGATGGGATAGTGTACCTGCCTATGCAATTGTTGTAACTGATAAGAATGGTAAGGCAAATACATCATATTTACCTTATGGAACATATTTGGTTAGGGAAACTAAAACTCCTGCAGATTATATTACTGCACCAGACTTCACAGTTTCAGTAACAAAAGACTATACAGAGTTTGATGATGTTGAACAGGTAAAACGAATCAATGTCAACAACAGACCTTTCACATCTCAATTAAAGCTTGTCAAAAAAGATAAGGAAACAGGTAAAACTGTTACATTAAACAGTGCATCATTTAAAATTAAAGATGCAAATGGTAACTATGTGACTCAAAAAGTATCAGGTAAGAAATATGATACTTTCACAACAAACTCAAAGAATCAGGTAGTTGTATTTGATGGCAATAATGGTGAAGTATTCTTACCATTATCTTTAGATGCAGGAACTTACAGCGTAGAAGAAGTTAAAGTACCAGAAGGATTTTTAGAACTAGAATTACCAGTAACATTTACAATTACAAATACTAGAAATTACGATGTTGATGGTGACGAAGATCCAATCGTTACTGTTCATGTTAAAAATGACAGATGCTATGGTAAGTTAGAAGTTAAAAAGAGTATTGAATCATTTGATGCAGATAAGACTCTAGTTAATAAAGAAGACTTATCTGGATTTGAGTTCTCTTTATATGCTAAAAAAGACATTATTTCTCCAATTGATGGAAGTGTCTTATTAAAAGCAAATGAAAAATATGGAACTTACTTAACCGATAAGGAAGGTAAAATTTCCGTATCAAAGATTCCAATGGGATCATATATTTTAAAGGAAACAAAAACAAAAGATGGATTTGTTTTAGATGATAAAGAAACAGCCATTACATTTAAACAAACAGATACAGTAACTAAGGAATATACAGTTACTGCTGACATTGAAAACAAAACAACTAAATATGAATTCTCTAAGAAATCAGTTACTGGTGATGATGAATTAGAAGGTGCTAAATTAACAGTTACTGATAAAGATGGAAACATCATTGATGAATGGATTTCAGGCAAAGAAACTCATATAATTGAAGGTTTAACTGTAAATCGAGTTTACACATTAACTGAAGAAATTGCTCCAGATGGTTATGTGAAAGCAACAACCATTCACTTTACAGTTGAAAATACAGGTAAGGTTCAAAAAATTACGATGATTGATAAAACTGTATCAATGTCTAAAGTTGATGTAGGCGGTAAAGAGGTTGAAGGTGCTACTATTCAAGTTAAAGATAAAGATGGAAATACTGTGGATGAATGGGTATCAACTACAGAAAGTCATTTAATCAAAGGACTTGAAGAAGGTCAAACTTATATCTTACATGAAGAAGTAGCAGCAGACAGATTTGTAAAAGCTACTGACGTAGAATTTACTGTTTCTAAAGAAAAGACAGATGATAAGGTCACAATGATCGATAAGATTGTGGATATGTCTAAAGTCGATGTTGCAGGGAAAGAAGTACCTGGTGCTAAGATTCAAGTCTTTGATGAAGATGGCAATATCGTAGATGAATGGATTTCTACATATGAACCACATAAAATTAAAGGATTAGAAGAAGGTAAAAAGTACATCTTACATGAAGAAGTAGGTCCTGAAGGTTATGTTGTAGCGACTGATGTAGAATTCACTGTTACAGAAAAAAAAGAAAATCAACATCTTGAATTAACTGATAAACAGTTATTCGTTAAGAAAATGGATCAGTTAAATAAATATGTAGAAGGTGCTAAATTACAGGTATTAGATAAAGAAGGTAATGTCATTGCTGAATGGGATACTAAAGAAGATTATGCTGTATCTGGATTAAAAGCTGGAGAAACATATATCTTACATGAAGTAGAAGCACCTGAAAATTATATTAAAGCTGAAGATATCGAATTCACAGTTAAAGATGATAAAGAAAATCAATATGTAGAAATGATTGATATCAAAACTGATGATGTAGATATCACAAAATATGATGCAACAAGCAAGAAAGAATTACCAGGTGCTCATTTAGAAATCAGAGACAAAGATGGTAACTTAATCGAAGAATGGATCTCTACAGAAGAACAACATAAAGTAAGATTAGTTGTTGGAGAAACTTATACCTTAACTGAAACAATTGCACCAGATGGGTATAAAGTAGCTGAAACAATTGAATTTACTGTTGAAGATAATGGTAAAGTTGTACAACAGGTACAAATGTTTGATGAATTACTACCAGCAAGACAAATTGTAAATACTGGTGATAATACAAATATCATGATTTATGTATTATTAGCTGCAGGCAGTGCAGTTGCATTACTTGGAACATACTATTTTGAAAGAAAAAAAGAAGAGGAATAATGAAATAGCAATAGATTTAGAGTATAATCAATATATAATTTGAACGTTGTTATGGAGGATAATATGGCTAGGGAAGTTTATAATGGATATGAAGAATTCTATATGACTGGATCGGAAATTAAAAACCATTTTAAAGATGCTTATCCATGCTATGGGCGACATCATGAAAGAGTTGCAGGATATAAAATGGATTTTAGTAAGTACTATCCTAAAATTAAGGATGACATAACTTATCGATTATTTATTAATGAAAATTTTTGTAAAGTTATGGATAAAGAAACTGATAAAGAAATATACTTCTTTGGTTATACTTTAGAAAAACCGAAATGGGCAAAAGAGTAATAACTATTTTATTATTAAATTTGAGATCAGAGCAATCTGGTCTCTTTTTTTTATGAAAGGAAATCTAAATGAAAACATTGGAAAGATTATTAAATGATAGAGTAACAATTCAATTGAAATCAGAAGTTGAAAGATATTTAGAAGGAGCATTAGAAGGTGGTGAATATCTCATTCATACTGATACAGAATGCTTCAATAATATTACTGTAAAAGTGATTGGATCTGATGAAAAGACATTAGCTTATATGTCTGGATACTATATTCAGTTTCATGACTATAAGGATTTGATCTTTAATGCTGATGGGCATGATGAAAACTTTTATAATATTGTAAGTAATGTTGAAGATTATGTATCTAAGATAAAAGAACCACAAAGCATCTATTTCAATTTATTCATTAATGCAAAGATGTCATGTGAAGTTGAAGCTCAATTATATATTAACTTGAAGGATATGATCTATACTGTTCTTCATTATGTACCTGAATATGTTGCAGGATATATTCGTAAGGAAACATGGAATATGGTAGGAAGGGAATTAACAAAACAGGGATTTAAAGTTATTAATGAAGATATTGATTGTTTAGAAATTTTATGTAAGGGTAATGAAGAATGCAGAAACGTTACATTGTGGGGATAGAACTGGCAGTATTGCTGGTTCTTTTTCTTTTAATGTCATTTTTCAGGTCAATTCAACAGGCAATATTAGTAATTGTTCCTTTGAGTATTTGTACATTTGAAGGAACGATTCTTATATGGTTGAGTTGTATGATCACCAGACACTTTAAACAGAAGTTTAATGAACAAAAAGAAACATTTATAGAAGAATTCGATAAAACAAAAGACTATTATAGAGGGAGGTAAACAATGGATAAACTATTAATGTTAAAGAATAAAGCTATGATGGCACCTGTAGTGCTATCAGGTATTAATGAAGGTGAATTAGAAAAATGGATCAAAGGTTATACTGATCCAATTACAAACTTATTAATTTGGTTAATTCCAATTGGTGGAGTTATTGCTAGTCTTGTTACAATCGTTGTGTGGTTTACAAAAGATGAGGAAATGAAACAGAGAGATAACCCATACAGAATTGTCAAAAAAATTGTTTTCTGGTGCTTAGTAGGAGAAGGTATGCTAGCCATCTTTAAGGCATTAGGAATTACATCATAAGATAACTGACTGTAATAAGTGAGAGGTGGTGATACATTGTCAAAGATTATTACAGCTATTACAGGATGGTTTAGATCGTTATTATGGAGTATCGCAGAGATATTCCTTTTTTTATTGGACTGCTTATGGCAGGTTGTTTTAAAAGTAGGAACATTAAATATTGGTGGCAGTAAAGTAACAACAAGATTTTTTGCAGTTATGAGTGTATGTATGCTGATATTTATTGTATTTAAGTTAGTAAAGATTTATATCAAGTTCTTCATAGATAATGACTATAGAGAAAGAATCAATCTATCTAAAGTACTGATTAGTCTTTCTTTAGCAGCAACTTTAATATCAGGATTACCACTTGGTTATAAGATTGTCTGTAATATGTCGAGTGAAGCAATCGCAAATGTCAATTACTGGATTCCTTCTGATTTTGCAGAAGCATCTAAGGATGTAGATAAAATCAATATGTCAGATGTACTGATTCAGTCGGGCCGAGTTAATTTATCTAATCGTGAAGCTGATCTGGGTGAAGAGATAAAGCTAGATGAAAACTTTGATATTAATGCAACATATGACAGGTCAGATTATGTAAATGACTTATTCAGTAATATTGGTTCTTTAGATGAAGAATCCATGACTTCAGAAAACTCAGTAGAAATCATGAAAAGTATTGCAGGTATCATTGGCTATGGAAGCAAGACATACAAGTACTTTCCTACATGGTCATCTATTATATTAGAAATCCTTTTATCAGTAGTTGCACTGTTTATTTTTGCATTAACCGCAATACAAATAACAATGCGATCAGTGATATGTTCGATGAAATATCTTTTAGCACCATATATGGTTGCTTCTATTATTGATCCTGAAGATAACAGTTTTGGTACATGGCTAAGAAGTATTGGAGGAGATTTGATTGCCAACTTCTGTCAGATCTATTTCACATACTTCGTATTGATACTGTGCAGCAATTCATCTATTCAAAATGCATTAGGTAATGACTGGATAGGCATCTTTTCCAAGATAGCATTATTTATTGGTGGATTACTTGCAATCCAGGAAGTACCAAACTTCATCAGCCAGTTCTTTGGAAGTTCAGGTCAAAGTATGATGGAAACTATGAGAGGAACAATGATGATGGGTTCTATGCTGATGATGACAGGTGGAGCTGCAGCAAAAACAGTTGGTATGGGTATTGGTGCAGGAAAATTTGCCTACCAGACTGGTAAGGCAATGACTGCTTCATACAATGAAGCTGGTGGAGGTATGAATGGTATTAAAAGTGCTGGTAGTGAATTTATTGGTGGTGTATTTGGAAAAGGAGGTTCTCATTCAAATACTAACAATACTAATGAAGAAGGAACTTCACAAAACAACAATCATACAAACTTTAGAGAAGAACATAAAGAATCATCTAACCACAGTCAAGGCGAACATACTGATAACAATAATGTAAATCCTACAAATCCAAATAATCAGAAGATGAATTCATTTAATGATATAGGTAAAGAAATGTTAAATCCATTAAATGATGATATTGGTGGTAAAACATACATTTCACCTGAATATCAGGGTAATGAAGATTATGACAGTTATTTAAATGCAGCTAAGTATTATGGCATCGAAAATCCTGAGTCAATGAGTAAAGATGAACTTAAAGCAGTATTAAATCAAAAAGGATATAAATATACTTCGATGAAGAATTTTAGAGGATCATTTAATAACGAATCCTATAAAACAAACATTAAAAGTATTAAAGAGAAGAATAAGAAAGGAAAGAAGAAATAATGCAATTCTATTGTCCAAGAGATTATAAAAATGGAAAGTATTACTTCAATAAGTATGACGCATTTGACTTAATGGTCATGGTACCTTTAGTATCTATTGGTACATTTCTAAGTGTTATTTCATTATCAATGATGTCACAAGGTAATTTTACCTTCTCATTTATTGGACTAGCTTTAGGGTTACTGATTGTAGGTACTACATTAATTCTATTCATGCCTTATAAGATCTATCACAATATCTTAAACAGACTAATTGTAGAAATTAGGTTTCAGTTAAGACAAAAAGACTTCTTATGGTATGGATATGACTTTAACAACTATGAAGATGAATAATTAATGGTTAATTATTGGAGAAATGATAAATGAATAAAGAAAAACGATTATTAAAGGAACAAAGGAAAAGGGAAAAGCAACTTAAAAAGAAGAAACAAAAACGTATTAAAGAATTAAAGAACATTTTGGATTGGATGCACATACAAGCTATTGATGAATATGGTATTTACTTATCTAAAGGTAATAAGGATATGGTTGTTAGAGGATTAGTCTTATCTTCTAACAACATTTTTCTTAAAGAAAGTTATGCAAAGGCTAGAGATGTATTTGCATTGTCTTCAGCTTTTGACAGATTAAAAGGTGTTACATATTTTAAGTTTGTTAAGACACCAATCAGACTTAGCAGCAATATCAATCGATTAAGTGAAGAGTTTGAAATAGAAAAGTCACTAGGAAGAAGAAAACTTATCAAACAGCAAATTGATAAAATGGAATGGGCGATGGAGACATTCAAGGAATTAGCTTTTTATGTACTGGTACAAGATAAACCTGAAGTCATTGATAAAAGACTTCATGCATTAAAACAGGAAATGAATCTTGCTGGATTAAATCCACAAGTTATGGGGATTACAGACTATGAAGCAGTAGTATCTCAGCAGTTTGAAAATGAAACAGTCAATGAATATATGTATAGCAGTTTAATTGTAGATCAGGAGGTGTATCAAAATGCGATTGACCAAATCCAAGCAGGCTAGAAGAACAACGATTGCACCTAAAGGATTATTAGAAAGAAATAATTACTATATTTTGGGTGATACCTATGTAAGAGTGCTTACTATTTCAGCACTTCCTAATGAATTTGGAGAAGGCTTTTTAGCACAGTTTATCAATGATCATCGTTTCCGTATTGATATTTCTACAAGTATTATGAATGAAGATGTTTCTTCATTCTTACAAAAGGAAATCAATGAATTAGAGAGTAAAATTGATAAATGTGATAACGATATTAATAGAGAAATCTTAATTAAAAGATATAGATCATATCAAGATTCCTTAAAACAGTTGGTTGCCAATAACTCGAGAACAATCAATACTGTTATTAACTTGTACATTCATGCTAAATCATTACAGGATTTAGAAGAGTATACTAAGGAACTTAAGGAATTCTTTTATTCAACAGGACTGTCCGTTCGCTTGGATACTTTGCCTCGATTACAGGTGGGTACAATGCAGAAGAACAGTCCTTTATTTATTGGGAATTCATTGGATCGATACAGTAACTATCATATTGGATTAATGATGCCTTCGTTGTCTGTTGCAGGATTATGGCCATTTATTTTTGATTCTATGGATGATAAATATGGTTCATTTATTGGTGTTGAAGCTAATACAGGAGGAAAGATTGTCTTTGATCAGTTTGCCTATATTAATGATAAAAACGCAAGATATCAGGGTAGAACAGCAGGTAATATGATTATTGTTGGTAGAACCGGGATGGGTAAAACTACCATTATTAATCTATTAGTTAATTCCCATTTAATTAATAGAAGAAAGGTCATCTGGTGTGATCCAGAAAATAAGAATAAGAAACTAACAAATGAATTAGGTGGGAACTACATTGAATTTGGCGTTGATAAAAACATTATCAATATCTTTGATTTAAGACCAGTAACAACAGATGATGACAACAGAGAAGATGACAGTGTCATGTATGATACGATTACTGCTATCAGTAATGTTGTTGAAGATTTGACCATTACATTCAGATTGCTATGGCCAACGATTTCAGAAAATGAATTGGATATGGTAAATGAAATTACAGTTAAGACATATAGAAGTGCTGGTATTGATGGCAGTGAATCTTTTAAATATTACACACCAAAGGATTATCCAACATTTACTGATTTTTCAGGAACAATTGATGAGTTGATTGATGAATACAGCAAGAACTTATCCTTATACAAAAGAGAATATGATGCATTAAAAGATCTTCAGATGAGAATGAGAAATCTTGTAGGTACACCTGATGTTCCAGGACAGAATGCCAGATATTTTAATGGTAAGACAAATATAGATTTCAATGCATTAGAAGATATTGGTTTATTATCATTTGGGATGAAACATCTATCTTCTACACCTATTGGTGTAAGAAATGCATTACTAAGACTTGTATTTAACTATGCCTGGTCTAAATGTTTATCAACTGATGAAGAAACAGTATTTGTATCAGATGAAGATCATGAATTTATTTCCATTGAAGAAATAGCTTCTATCAAAGCTCAGTTTCAACGAAGAGCAAGAAAGTATAATACTGTAACAATCTCAGGAACACAGCAGGTAAGAGACTACTGTGATGAAAAGATTCTTTCTTATGGTCGAGCAATCTTTGAAAACAGTACCTATCAGATGTATTTCAATATGTATAAAAGCTCAGTTGAAGACTTATCACAGTTAATCGTATTAACAGATCAGGAAAAGGAACAGTTGGTAAATCTACCACCTTATACATGTTTAACAGAAGTTGGTAATCGTAAGATTCCTATTCGAGTATTGCTTACAGATGATGAAGATAAATTAATAGGTAAATAGATGAATACATTAAAGTATTTGATGAATAAAATGACGAGAAAAGTTGGAATGACTCTTCTCGTTTTTATTTTGGCAATGGGTGCTATATTAACACCATTTGTCGCAATGAATGAATATCTTAAACATCCAGTATCTATCACATATGACATTATCTTTGGTGATGTTTTTAAGATTGAATTAGGCGGAAATATCAATGTTAAAGTACTTCAGTATAAAGCAGAAATAGAGAAGTGGACATCAAAGGAAAAGAATGGCTATTATGATCTGACACCATATGAAAATGTTATATTTGCAATAATGATGACAGAGAGTGGTGGCAATGGTAGTGATCCAATGCAGGCAAGTGAATGTGGCAAGAATACCAGATATACTCATAAACCTAATTCCATAACTGATCCTAATTATTCCATTGAATGTGGTGTAAAGAACTTTGCAGATGCTATGTCAAAAGCTACATCAAAAGGATTAGCAGGAAGTGATGCCTTATATGCAGCAATTGATGGATATAATAAAGGCTTTGGTATTATCAGTAAACATGCAGAATCGGGG
>CAZWZD010000001.1:28325-29501 GCA_964638235.1 uncultured Erysipelotrichales bacterium | reverse complement strand
TTTAGATGTAGAAGATTGTATTAACAACACTGGTAGTTTGTTGTTCAAAAATTAAACTGGTAGTATAATTAGGGTAATTGTTATAGCTAGTAGGTGAGGTGTGAAATATGTTCATAAAAGATATTTACATTGATTGGGAAAGAATTAGTGAATATAGCTATCTACGTGATATTAAATCTATAAACGGAATAGAGAAACTCACATTAAATAAGCCAATAACATTCTTTGTAGGTGAAAATGGTAGCGGTAAGTCAACACTTTTAGAAGCTATTGCAATTGCTGATGGTTTTAATCCAGAAGGCGGAACTAAGAACTATTCTTTTTCTACTTTTGATTCACATTCTGAACTATGTGATGCAATAAGATTATCAAGAGTACAAAAAGCTAGGTGGGGATATTTTTTAAGAGCTGAAAGTTTTTATAATGTTGCTTCAAAAGAAGATGAATATTCAAAAGGATCAAAAGCAATTCCACTAGAATTGCATAAACAATCACATGGTGAAAGTTTCTTAACCGTAGTTCATACTAGCTTTAAGGGTAAAGGATTATATCTATTAGATGAACCGGAGGCAGCATTATCACCTCAACGTCAATTATCATTATTGATAGAAATAGATAGGTGTCTTAAAGAAGAATCACAATTTATTATTGTAACGCATTCTCCAATATTATTAGGAATGCCAAATGCAGAAATACTTAATTTTGATGATAGTGGTATAAATTCAATTAGTTATGAAGAAACTGATAGTTACCGAATTACATCAATGTTTGTAAATAATAGAGAACAGCTATTAAACCAATTGTTAGAGGAATAGAGGTATTGATTAAACTCAGTACCTTTTTATTTTGGAAGGAGAAATGATGGATTTAGATATTATGATTGAAGATTTAGTGATTGAATCTTTTGAATTTAAAGAAGGCAATATTGCTGAAAAGTATATGAATATGAAGGAGGAAGAGAATGAGTAATTTAAGTGCTTATCGTAATTATGTAAATCATATTGCTGAAATTATGAATGATCAAGTTGATTATAAAGTAGATGCTACCTGGGTAGAAAAGCCTAATGATACTTATTATGGATTGAGATTTCTAATAGATGAAAACATGGGCTTATGTTTTGATATGCATCAGGAATATGAAGATTATCAAAGTGGTAAAACTATTAGTCAAACAGT
>CAZWZD010000001.1:0-28225 GCA_964638235.1 uncultured Erysipelotrichales bacterium | reverse complement strand
GAACAACTTGCTAATCATATTTTCGAATATGACAGTAAATCAAAAGAAGTGATTCCATTATTTGAGGAATCACTAGATATTAGTTTAGCAGCATAGGGATAACTTAAAAGATGTCCTTTTTTAATTGGAAGGAGAAAAAGATGGAAGATTTAAAAGAAAAATTTGGTTTACCAATCCATATATATAATGATGGGATTACTTATGATGAGTTAGTCCTAGCACTTCAACAATATAAGGAGGAAACACAAGATGAATAGATCCATGGAAGATACCATTATGGCATTTACTGAAAAGTATGAAGGCGATTTTAGAAGAATCTATCAGGCAATTGCTACAAAAGAAAGATTAACAGATGAAGAAATTGATCAGTATATTGATGACATTGAAGAGGATTCATTAAATATCATCGCACCTGATTATCCACAATCATTAAAAGAAATTGACTGTCCACCTTTTGTTTTATTCTTTGAAGGCAATCCAGAAGTCATTCATGATAATGTCTTTTGCTTAGCTAATCCATACGACAAAGATAAAAGAGTATTCTTCAGTATTGAATTTACTGATGAAGGTACAGATTATTTCTTAGGTTGTGAAAATAGAAAAGATTTAGAACCATTATTAGATTTCTTTATTGAACAGCACCCAGAACTAAACTTTATGGATTATAAAGCAAAGGAAGGTGAAGCAGTATGCCTTTAGAAATACTAGATCAGTTTGATTTTGATGAAGTCAATCCATATGACAATGAAGAAAGTGAAGATACTGTTTATACGTTAGAGGAACTTGCAGATGAAACAGAATAAAGCCAGAGAAGAGATTGTAAAGCTATTTGTTGACTGTCTTGAAAAGGAAGATTTACCCTGGCATCAAGGCTTTATCCCTTCTAGAACATCATTCAATCCTATTACAAATACAACCTATAAAAACAGTAATCGATTCATTCTATATTTAAATGAGTATATTCATCAGTACGATGATCCAAGATGGATGACATTCAAACAGGCATCAGAAAAAGGCTATCATATCCATAAAGGTGAAAAAGGTGTACCCATTGAATACTGGAGCATTTATGATACCAAAGAAAAGAAAAAACTTACTTTTTCACAGTTACATGATTTGTTAAATAAAGAACCTGATAGAAAAGATGATATCAGATATATCTCACAGGTTTATACTGTATTTAATGCTAAACAGATGGATGGTATTGAACCGTATAAAGAAAACAAAGCTATTGTTAAAGATGAAATAGATGATCAATTTTCATTATCATATTATCTGCTTTATGAATTTGCTCATGAAACTGGACTAGATTTAAATGAGGATCATAAAGTTAATACACCATTCTATAATCTAAATGATGATAAGGTAGTTGTTCCTGATCATCATCGATATAAATTAACTGATGCATTCTTTAGTGATGCATTTCATGAAGTATCACATTCAACAGCACATCAAAGTAGATTAAACAGACCAATTAAATACTTTATGGAAGATCAAGAAGCATATGCAATAGAAGAACTAAGAGCTGAAATAGGTTCTTCTTTTATTTGCAATGACTTAGGGATTATTCCTCAAAAGAATGAAGATTATTTAGAAAACAGTCAAGCTTATATTCAAAGCTGGTTAAAAGCAATACAAGAAAAGCCAAATACATTATTTTCAGCAATCAAGGATGCTGAAAGTATCTGTGAATATATTTTGGATAAAGGACATTATGAACGACTGGTAAAGATAGAAGCGTCTGTTAATGAAGCAATTGTTGATGGAAGTTATAAGGAAAATGCAATCAGTAAAGATGAACTAAGAATGATTTTAAGAAATGGTTACCAAGAAGTTGATCCAAAGGAAATGACAATTTTAGTTGATGACTGGAGTAATCAGAAAGAAGTTGAACCTAAGATTTATTATACCTTTGATGGTGAAAAGATTGTATGTGCTGATAATACTTCTAACGATATGTTTATGGAAGAATTTAATAAAGAAGATTATCTGTTAGCATTTCTTTGGATGGCTAAAGGAATGGCAATGGATGAAGTGATGAGTCTAAAGTTTCAGGACTCTAAAGATGCAGTAGCGGTAAAGTAGGTGATCGTTATCGCAGGTACAAGAATCAAATATAATAAGGTTAAATATCCAGTCAAAGTAGGTACCAAGTCCTATGGATGGACAATGGTAGCATCCTATACACATCATAATGTATGGGAAAAGATAACTAAATCAGGCGTTCCAATTAGAACGTCTTTTTTTAAGGATGAAGTTCCTAATCAAAATGCAACGTATACATGGGATTAATTACATTCGTACAAGGTGTAATAAGTTTTGTATACGTACTGAAAACTCAAAAAACATCGATAAACTCAACGTTGTTGAGTTGTACAGGACGGTAATGTATGCGAAATGTTGCAAAACATTCGTACATTATCCCTTATCCTGCTAAAGAAAGGAAAAGTATACATATGGCTAATGAAACAAATATAACAATCAGATGTCAAGGACATGTAAAAGATATGTTTAATGCAGTGTCTAAAGGTAAACCAAATTTATCGAAAGGAGAGCTTCTTGAACAGATGATTAAATCATATAACGCAATGGATTCTATTAATGTTGATACGTTAAATGTGATTTTAGAATTAAGTCAGTATAACCATGAATACTTGGGTTTGCTTGTTAAGCATAACAAGTCAATTCCAACCAATATGGCAATATTAATGAAGTCACTGAATGAAGAAGCAATGTGTGATAAATATATAAAAATGAAACTAGGAAAGGATGAGTAGTTACAAGGTAAATTTACCTTGTAACTATGAAGATTATGAAAGTTAAAAGAAATTATCGAGTAAGTGCTGATTTTGACAGAAAGCTGCAGAATATTCAGCTTTATCTTAAAGAAGTATGTGGACTTGATTATACATTTGCAGATATCTTTGATGAGATGATGGATCTTTATGAAACCAGAATCAAATTCAATTCCAATATCTTAAACGAACTGTTTAGAGAACATGATGAAGCAATTTTGAATCAGTTTATGGTTGGTAATGCTGAAATGTTAAATGCATTAAAAGAATATATAGAAAAAGTTACAAGGTAAAATTACCCTGTAACTCATCGTTAGTGTCTATGTAATTATGCGTCAGTTATTGGAAAATACATTTCTAAATATCGACAGTATTTGCCATTTTCATGAACACGAGTTAATAGAATACCAAAAATGTCACCACAAAGTTTGAAACGATGATATTCCATATAGGTCATAACATCTTTAAAAAGGTTGTAGTTGACACCACCTTTATCACCAGCATCAATTGTTGTACAGATGCATTTTTGCTTATTTTCATGAATATATTGCTCTGCAGGAAAGTTTAGAGCATCTACCCAGCGGTCACGAATAGAGAATCCCCAGTAAAAATTTTCTGTTTTATTGATGTAGTCATCATAAGGAATAAATAACATACTATCTACAAACGTATGATTGTCCATTAAATCGGTCATGGCGCTTAATGTTTTTTTGTCCATCAGCTGATTATACTGTTTACGATATGGCATGATGTAACGTGGTTCAGAGTCTACAATTTCAATCTTTCCTAAACGTGGAATGATATTTTTTAAATCAGTGACATATTCACTGTTTCTTTTACTCCACATCTGGTAAAAATGTAGCTGGTCATCAATATCTTTTTGTTTCGATTCAACTTTTTGGATGAATTGTTCAAGATTATCAGTTGAAAGAACTTCTTTAATTTCTTGAATACTAAATCCCATAGAACGATATTTACGACATTCACCAATGAAGTTGATTTCCCATTCATCATAGTAACGATAATTGTTATATTCATCCTTGATTGGTTTTATTAATCCTTCTTTTTCATAGTAACGTAAAGTTTCTCTATTAATTTTATAAATCTTGCAAACATCTTTTACTGTATATTTCATATCTATCACCGTTATCTATTATAACACATTTGTGAAAAAAATAGTTTGACCTAGTGGTTACTACAATACTTATAATTTTTAGTGTAAAACAGAAAAGGAGAATGTAATTATGACACTAAAAAAATTATTTACACCAATGAAAATCGGTAATGTAGAAATTCCAAACCGTATGGTAGTTCCAGCCATGGCTATGGATTACAACAATTATGATGGAACTCTTACAGAAAAATACATGGCTTATCATGAAGAAAAAGCTAAAGGTGGATGGGGTTTAATTATTACAGAAAACTACACTATTAGTGAACATGCTGGTGGTTTAGACCGTATCGCTGGATTATACAATGATGATCAGATTGCATTAAATAAAGAATTCACTGATCGTATTCACAAATATCCAACAAAAATTTTCTGTCAGATTTATCATGCTGGTAGACAAACAAATCCAATGGTTAATGGGGGAGGAGAAGTTATCTCTGCTAGTCCTATTCCATGTCCATGGAATAGACAATTACCTAGACCATTAACAGTTGAAGAAATTCATAAAATCGTTGAAGATTTTGGTGATACTGCATTAAGAGCTAAAAAAGCAGGATTTGATGGTATTGAAGTACATGCTGGCCATGGTTACTTATTAGCACAATTCTTATCACCATATTCAAACAAACGTGTTGATGAATATGGAGGATGTTTAGCTAACAGAGCTAGAATCGTACATGAAATCATTGATAATATTCGTAGTAAAGTTGGTAAAGATTTCCCTGTAATCATTCGTTTCTCTGCAGTAGAGATGAAGGAAGGTGGAAGAACAATTGCGGAAAGTAGAATTCTAGCAAGATGGTTTGAAGAATGGGGATTTGATGGTATTCATTCATCAACTGGTACATATAGTACAAACTATCAAAGCATTGTCTCTCATATGTACACTGATTTAGCTTGGGCTGTTGATTATGCTGCTGAAGTAAAACGTATGGTAAATATTCCAGTTATCGCTGTTAATAGAATTAATGATCCTGAAATGGCAGATACAATCTTAGAATTAAATAAAGCTGATTTTGTTGCTATGGGTAGAGCATCATTAGCTGATCCTTACTTCCCAGCTAAGGCTAAAAAGGGTGAATATGAAAATATCCGTTACTGTATTGGATGTATTCAAGGATGTGTTGATAATGGACAAGGTCCTACAGGTGCTAAATGTTTAGTTAACCCAACATTAGGTAAAGAATATAAATTAGATTATTCTAAAGTAGAATCACCAAAGAATGTTGTAGTTATCGGTGGTGGTGTAGGTGGACTTGAAGCTGCTAGAGCTGCTGCAATTAAAGGACATCATGTTAAACTATATGAAAAACAAGATTTCTTAGGTGGACAATTTGTTTCTGCTGCATTCCCACCAAACAAGGGTTCATTAGCTATGTACACTAACTGGATTTTAAAGGAAATCAAAGAAAGTACAGTAGAAGTTCATTTAAATACAGAAGTTACTATGGATTTACTAAAGAAAGAAAATCCAGATGTTATCATTTGTGCAACAGGTGGTAAACCAATTCGTCCTAATATTCCAGGAATTAACTTACCACATGTATATAGCGCTGAAGAAGTATTATTAGGCAAAGTTCAACCAGCTGATGTCATTGTTGTTTGCGGTGGTGGTGAAGTTGGTGCTGAAACAGCTTCTCATTTAGCTATTCAAGAAAGAATGGTTACACTAGTAGAAATGAAAGATCAAATGTTAACTGATATTAATGGTGTAGCTGCTATCGCTATTAATAAAAACTTAGATAAGTACAATGTTGCAAGACATTTAGGAACTAAAGTTGTTGCTATTGAAGATGATGGCGTTGTTGTAGATAAGAAAGGTGAAACTTTCAAAATTCCATGTCAAATGGTTGTATTAGGTATGGGATATACACCAGAAAATTCATTAGTTGAAGCGTTAAAAGAAGAATTTGATAATGTAATGGTTGTTGGTGGTGCAGTTAAAACAAGTAATGCACTAGACGCAATTGAAGAGGGATTTGATGCTGGTATTAGCATTAAATAATAATGAAGGTACAGTTCAGTCTGTACCTTTTTTTATGTAGAGGAGGTTACAAGGTAAATTTACCTTGTAGATAATCATGAAGATTACAAAAATAAGATTTTTTGAATATGGACAAAAGCCACCAAAGAATTCAAGATTTAAAGATACAATCTCGAATGAAACAGTTGGTGGCTATTTTGATTATACAGGTCGAGAAGAAGCTAAAGATGTAGATAAAGAAATTGATAAACAGGAAGATGGATATTTTGGATATACAGGCAGTCATAGTGTTGGAACCTATAGTTCAAGTGGTGAATTAAATACCAAAGAAGAACGTGATGCCTTTAAAAAAGAAATAGATCAATGCTTTCATAAAGATGGGAATCTATGCTGGGATTATGTCATTTCCTTAGAAGACGATAATGAAGCTTATCAGTTAGGTTTAGAAAATACAGAGCAATGGTTATCTGCAGTAAAAGAATTCCTGCCAAAGATGCTGAAGGAATATCATATAGATTACAACAACACATTATGGTGGTTTGATTTACACCGTAATACCGAACATCCACATATTCATCTTGTATTTATGGAAAAGAATCAAACAAGAACTAGAGGTAAACTTACCCCAAGAGAAATGAAGAATGTAAAAAGACATATATATTCATCATTAAGTGCAAGAGCAAAACTAAAAGAAAGAACAGGTAAAAATTACAGATTATTTTTCCAGGAAAAAGATATGTCACTTAAGGAACTGATGACATCAATTGAAAAAAAGGATTTAAAGAAAAATCCTAAGTTAAGAGATTTATATAAAGTCTTACCAAAGACAGGCAGGCTTCAGTATAACTCATACAATATGAAGCAGTATCAGCCGATGATAAAATCTATCATTGATGATCTAATTCAAAATGATGATGAACTAAATATAGCGTTTAATGAATATGTAAATAAATTGGATCAATTAGAAGAAGTTATAAATGAAGAAGGTAATGATCTAGCAACTATCCAAGAAGCTGAACTTGAAAAGTTCTATGCTAAAGTTGGTAACTATATCCTGCAAAATTATAAAAAGACAGAATATGTAGAATCAACATCAAAAGATAGTAACAAGGTAAATTTACCTTCTAAAATTAAAAGAACCTATAAGAGGAAGTTTCTTACTGAGGCCAAGCTTAAAGGATACATCCATAAATTAGCTAATGAGCAACAAAGTGAAATTGATAAGGCTATTGAGGAATATAATCGAAGGATGGAAGAACAATTGCTGGTTTAATCTTAATGAAATAATAAGTTTCACAAACAAAAAACATACCTGAGTATGTTTTTTGTTGACTCTATAGCTGTAAGTTCATATAATATACTTGAAAACATACCCGAGTATGTTTTGCGGAAGGAGAATTTAACATGACAGATTTTAGTAGTTGTATCGGAAAGGTAGTTTTAATTACAGGTGCCGGTAGCGGTATGGGAAAGGCTATGGCCAAGACTTTTGCGGAAAATCAAATGAAAGTAGTGATTGCTGACTTCAATGAAGAAAAAGGAAAACAAGTTGTTGATGAAATTAAAGCGGCTGGAAATGAAGCTGCCTTTGTTAAGGTTGATGTTTCTAAAGAAGAAGATGTAAAGCATATGGTTGATTTTACTGTAGAAACATATGGAAAACTAGATGGTATTGTTAATAATGCTGGAATGGGAATTCCAGAAGCACCAGTTCATGAAATTACAGTAGCAGATTATGAAAAAGTAATTGGTATTGACCAAAAAGGTGTCTTCATGGGTATGAAATATGGTGCAGAAGCTATCTTAAAAGGTAAAAAAGGTGGATTCATCATTAATACAGCTTCTAATGGTGCATTCCAAGGAACACAAGGAATGGCTTTATACACAATGGCAAAAGCAGCAGTAGTAAACATGACAAAAACAGCTGCTCTAGATTATGCAAAACATAACATTAGAGTAAATGCTATCTGTCCAGGTACAACAAAAACAGAAATTTGGGCAATGGCCCCTCAATCATATATTGATGGATTCTGTCAAACAGTTCCTATGGGAAGATTAGCTGAACCTCAAGAAATTGCAAATACAGCATTATTCTTAGCTAGTGATCTTGCACCATATCTTACAGGTACAACAATTACAATTGATGGAGCAATGAACTCTGGACATATGCGACCAGTTCAATGGAAAAATCCAGATATCGACAAATAGAACATAATAACTGATGGCAGAAGTCAAAAGTGGCTTCTGCTTTTGTTTTGAGTGGCGAAAGATGCTATAATAGAGAAGGAGCGTGATGAAATGTGATAGTTAAATCAGACGATATGATGGCTAGATCAATTGAATTGTTCAAAGAAAAAGGAATTGAAAATGTTACCGTTCAGATGATTTGTCAAGAATTCAATGTTACAAAAGGTTCCTTTTACCATCATTTCAAGAGTAAAGAAGATCTGCTTCTTCAGTGGATTATAAAAAATTATAGAGAGATTGAAAAAGGCTACCTGTTACAACCTGAGGTTGTAACATATGATCAGTTCAAAACAAAAGAACTTCAATGGGCAAAATATGTGGAAACATTAGGATATGAACTATCTTTTTCAGGCACACAGGTTATTATGATGTATCGTAAAAGCCCAGAATCTTTTAAAGAAGTTGATGTCGAAGATTTTAGAAGTTCAGATGTGGCAATTGTGCAGAATTTGATAGATCAAGGTATAATTAGCTCTGAATTAAATGGAGAAGAACTTGTTCGTTTATATTCAGATGTCGTGTTTGGAATTTCAGTAGACTGGTCAATTTCAAATGGTGGATTTGATATTGTTGAACGAATCAGTAAAGCGTTCGATTTTGTTTATCGCAAAGCTTAAGTAAAATGACTAAAGATATTGTAACTATACAATGTCTTTTTTATTTACAAGGTAAATTTACCTTGTAGGAAGGAGATGCATGGATAAGAAGAAAATATTGATATCCTGGATAGTAAGTTTATTTGTTGTTTATTTTGTAGGAATGCAGCTTGCATTTCTGTTTTCAGGTAACGTTGGAATTACAGTAAATCCAAAGTATCTGTTTATTAATGGTTCGTATTTTATGGGATTGACGATGTTTACATTAATAGTTCCTTTGTTTTTGTTGATGAATAAGATGAATGATAAAGATACAAGTGATAAAGATAACTATTCATCTTTAACGGATATGGATTACTACAAGAAACAGATGACCCCATTGTATTTTGATAAGCAATGTCATATTACAACATCACCAATGGATTTAAGAATAAAGAAGTTTAACAGTTATTTAAATATGAGATTACCAACGAAGTCTGCTCATGATAAGAGTGGACTTATTTTTATGTCTTATAAAGATCATGTCTATGTTGATGACAGTGACTCTCATAGCTTAATTATTGGTTCATCAGGTTCAGGTAAATCATTTAGTTTTATGCTGCCGATGTTATGTCTGATGGCAATGACTGGTGAATCAGGATTAACGGTAGACATTAAAGGTGAATTATCAGAAAAGACTGCAGAACTTTTTAAATCACAAGGCTATGATGTTTACTTTATTGATTTCATTGATCCAGATAACAGTGATTGCTGGAATCCATTATATTTAGGTGCAAGTGAATATGTAAGACAGTTGGCTATTCAAGATGAACAGTTAGAACGCTATCACAGGATGAAAGATGAAATAGATAAAGAATATCAGACTTTATATGGTGATGGTGCTATACCAAATTATGAATCTTATTTTGGTACAAATGATGCAGGTGATTATATTTACGACAAATATCGACAAGAATTCAGAACAACAGCTGATTTTTCATCAGCTCAGGAATATTTCAGAGATGTTGTACAAGCTATTACTTCAGGCAAAAAAGAAGCAAATGAAGATAACTTTTGGAATGAAGAAGCTAGTCGTGTATTAGAGGGATATATTCACTTACTTGCTGAAAGTGGCAATATTGATGTGATTAATATACCGGCAGTGGCTAGAGTTATGCTTGAAGGTGATGAAATAAAAAAGAAAACATCACGAGGTAATGTTTCCTGGTTAGAGTATTATTTGCAAAATCATAAAACAAACAGTGATCTAAGTAAGGAAAAGCTAATGTCTTATGTAGACAGTGCTGAACAGACAAGAAAGTCTTCACGTAATGTTCTTACTAAACATTTAAACAGTATTGTTACTAATGATGCGATTAAAAAGATGCTGTCTAATAATGATATTGATCTAGAGAATATTGGTAATAAAAAGACAATGATTTACTTGAAGGTTCATGATGAAAAGCAGACATATTATCCATTAGTTACATTGTTTATTAAACAGTTATGGCAAAGCCTTGTTAAGACGGCAAGATCATCACCTAATTTAAGACTTCCTATACCATTTCATATCATGTTTGATGAAATGGGCCAGTTTCCAGCATTTGATGAAATCACGAATGTATTAACTGCAGGTCGTTCTAGAGGTGTAAGACTGACTGCTGTTGTTCAGGGATATGACCAGTTAGATAATGCCTATGGCAAAAATACTGCTAAGACAATCAAGAACAATGCAAAGAATACTGTTTATCTGTTAAGTGGTGATTATGAAACATTAGATGAATTATCTAAACGTTGTGGATCACATTACATTACAAGAAATGGTAGAAAAGAATTAGAAAGGGTAATTACACCTGATAGATTACAAAACTTTAAATTTGGTGAAGCCTTGATTCTTAGACAAAGAGAAAAAGCTTTTATCACTAAGGTAATTCCATTTAATCAGTATGTGTTCTATCCATCACTTGTAGATTACAAACTTAGATATGTTGCAAAGAAGGAACCAAAATATTTCAGTATTATGGATGATATAAAGGAGAAGGAAAATAGTGGAAGATAATAAAATTAGTACGTTTTTATTAAATCGAGGTATTGATTCGTCAGTACCTCTTTTAAATTTGGAAGAAGAAGTTTTAGGAGATATCAAGCAGCATGATATCTTTACTGAAACTTCTTTTGATATGTTAAAGATTAAAAATCAAATAAGGGGTCAAAAGAAAGAGATGATGATGCGAAACTGCATTGTGGAAAATGTCAATTTCAGAGCATTAACGATTTCAGGTAAATGTACCTTCTATAACTGCACATTTAATAATGTTGTGTTTACTACATGTTCGTTACCTAACTGTTGCTTCTATCACTGTACTTTTAATGATTCAGCGATTGTTGAATCAACATTGAGTTCAGTCTTGTTTGTAAACTGTACTGGCTTAGAAGAAGTGGATTTTAAAGGTAATAATCTAAATAATATGAAAGTAATTGGCAGTAGTTTAGAACCTGCTACATTAGAAGAACAAGGAAACAAGGTTGAAGGTGCTTATATCAGAGAAGAATTATTTATAACAGGAGTAGAAGAAAAGGTGGAAGAACATAAAAAAGTTGAAGTTACAACAAGACAGACAGTAGAAAAAGTTACCTATAAAAATGAATCATTTGGATTAAAGGAATTAAAGAATACCTTGTTTAGTGAATGTGTATTTATTTCCTGTGAGTTTGATAAGAATATGC
The DNA here is from genome assembly GCA_964638235.1 of uncultured Erysipelotrichales bacterium. GTDB lineage: Bacteria > Bacillota_I > Bacilli_A > Erysipelotrichales > Coprobacillaceae > MGBC113645. The sequence goes on along the minus strand of CAZWZD010000001.1, from coordinate 16,726 downwards.
AGTTGGATGCGAGTACGGACTTTATAAACTGTACCTTTAAGAATATGGCATTAGACATGGTGATGTTACAAAAGGTCATCTTTGATTATTCAACTTTTGAAAATGTCTTAATGTCATCAAAGTTTTTACATTGCAGTTTTGTAGAATGCAAATTTAAGTCATTAAACTTTAGTGAAGATCTCGCTTTTACATCATGTAACTTTGCATTATCTAATGCTTCTGAAATATTTGATATGAATAAACAACGTATGACAAATATTGTATTACATAAGGAAGTAAAAGAAGATGAAGAATTAAATGTTCTTTTAGATGCTTTGTATTCACTTCTTAAAAATAGAGATATAGAGTTGCAAAGAAGTTTGAGATTGCTTGATCGAGATGCAGTAACAAAGGATATCATGGCTGATTACTTAATGAATTTGAATGATCGTCAGTATATTGAATTTATCAGTGAAGTAGGAACAAGAAGAAGGGATGAAGATGATGAATAATTTAGATCCAGTAATTATCAACTATAAGAACTTAACACCTGAAGATAAAAGAATCATCCAGGCTAAGTTAAGTGTATTAGGTTTAATTACAAATGCGAAAGATGAATATAAAGAAGATATGAAAGGTAAAACTACCTTAACAAGATTAATGTATGAAAGTGCTATTGAAGCAACAGATGAATTAGAAGATAAAGTGAAATTATCTATTATTTTAACTATGGCAGAAATGATTGATGGCTATGATCATGTAGTTGATGATCAGGATACAGATGATTATTTTTATGGATTGGAGTGTGATGACAATGAATAAGCAGTTTGATATTTTTTCTAAGATGAAGATTACAGAAATGTGTAAAACCATTCATGATATGACTTATACCTATATCAACCCTGAAACAAAACAGCCCACAGATGTGCCAGCAAAGCATTACCAGGATATTTTAAAACAGCCAGTTGAAGTTATGGTTGAAGATCAGGTAAAGAAGCAATTTTTAAATATCATGTATAAACAGTTGAAGAATTTAAAGGAAGAAGAGCCTCATCTATTCTATCAGTCATTATTACTTTTAGATGTTGGTAAAGCACCTGATGCATTAGCAATCAATGAAGAAATTGCTTTAAAGATGACAGCAGATAAGATGATTGAAGATGAAAATAAACCTAAAAAGAAAACTGAACCTAAGTTTCAGGTCAATAATACAAAATATATAGAAACATATGACAGTATCAAAGAAGATGACAGTATTATGGCTGAACTATTTGATACGATGGAAATTAAGGAAGATGAGGGATTCTTCCTATCATAATGAAAGGAGAAGGTTACAAGGTAAATTTACCTTGTAGCTGTTTTTATTTATGGAATTAGTTTTAACAGCAATATTTGCAAAGAAGGATTCAATGCTTTCTTTCTATGAAGACAATGAAAATCATGATTACTTGTATATCTACGATTCAAAGGATGATGCCTATCTAAAAGTACCGGAATGGGATTACAGCCTCGATGATTATGAATTGGATTATCTAGAACAGGGCTATAACATTGTCTATATGTCAGATAGCACGCATGCAGCCTATTGGACATTAATTGATCGTTATTATGATGAAATTGAACATCGTGAAGGATTAATCAGATATCTAGATTACTGTAAAACTCATCATATCTATCATGATTATCTAATGGAATCATGTGAATGTGAATTACCTGATATCTTTGAATATGAAGAGAATCCATATACCTATGAGCCAGAAATTAGATAATATACTTTCAACCTATAGTTATGATGCAAGACAAAAAAATCAGTTAAGACTTGCTGATGAAAAAGGCTTGGATATCGATATCATCAAAAATCCTCGATATGACTGGCAGCAGATGAGAGAAATAGCATTAGCAATGGAGTATGGACTTGATCCATCTCCATTGTGTAATCCTAATATCTCATCAGAAGCAATGGAAAACATTAGAATTCATTTATTTGAAAATCAAGGTGTCTATGAAAATGCAAAAGCTGATATTCATTTAAAGAGAACCAGGTTAATAACAATCATTATTGTTATTACATTATTACTATCATCAATAGCAGCTGTATTATTTGCAAAGAAAGATTATATTATGGCCTATTATGAAGATATAAATTTAGTACTAACAGATGATCATATTACATTGTCCTATGGTGATACCTTTCATCCAATTGACTATGTAAAAGAATATGATGAAAAGAATACCATCACATTACCGAAGCTTCAGAAAATGGATCAGCTAACGGATTATGAATTTGTCTATGAAGTTAGTAATGGTGTGAAGACAGTAACAAAAACTTTAATTGTTACAGTCATAGATGACCAAAAGCCAACAATTAATCTAAAACAAGAAGAAGTAACATTAACACAAGGCAATACCTTCAATCCATTAGATTATGTAGCATCCGTTAATGATAACTACAGCAAGTTAAAAAAAGAAGATATTACTTTTGAAGGTAATGTTGATACAAATCAACAAGGTAAATTTACATTCCAATACAACCTAAAAGATTCTTCAAATAATAAAACAACTGCTACACTAAATGTAACAGTTAAAGAAAAGCCAAAACCAGTAAATCAATTACCAAATACGAATAATTCCACTTCAACTAAACCTAGCAATCCTTCTAAACCACAACAACAGCAATCTAATAAACCAAAACCAACTAATAAAGTATTCTATATTAGAGATTACAACTACGATATTGCATCATGTAAAAGTGCAGCAGTTTCTTATATGGATAGTCAATTACATTCAACATCAGCAACATATGGTGAACTACAACCATATCAGGAAGGTGGAACTACGGTAGGTTACAAAGTTGTATTCAAATAAATTTGATAATGATACTTAATGGTTGTAATATAGAAACAATAAGGAGATGTAGTTGTATGATGTTTGAGGAATATTCTGAAGAAATGATTAGCCTTCAAGTTGATTGTATTATGCAGCAATTAAAGGCTTTAGCTTTATTATTTGAAAATGGCTTACAAGATAAGCTAGAAGTAGATTCGTATTTGAATGGAGTAATAGCAATCCTAATTGATTTAGAGGGGGAAAAGTTACCTAATGATAAACTAGAAAGGATTAAATCAATAGAAGAATCGATTATTAATTGGCAAAATGATATCATTGATGGAGATTTCGCTAATTTAAATAATCCAAAAGATTTTGCTTTAGACCTGATTAATAGATTAATTAATTCATTAATAAATGTAAAAGGATTATTAGTATAAAATAACGCCAGGGATAGTATGCCGAGAGCATACTATTTCTTGGCGTTTTTTTGTTAAATTGCACATATATATGCATATTTCATACGTTCTAATGAAAATGGATGAACATATTTATTGGTTGTGATATAATTTCTTTATTGAATGAAAAAATATTGGCAATCGCAAATATTTATTAATAACATTAATATCTGGAGGAAATATAAATGGATGTTTGTTATAACAAATTATTTAAGTTGTTAATTGATAAAGGAATGAATAAAACTACTTTTGCTAAAGAGGTAGGAATAAGTTCTAATACGTTAGCAAAGTTGTCCAAAAATGAATATGTTACTTTAAATATTTTAGTTAAAATATGTCGTTACTTTGATTGTAATTTAGATGACATAATAGAAATAGTTCGTTAGGAGGGGAAACTATGCCTAGAGTTTTAGATTCAACAAAAATCGGTGCAGTAGGAGAATTTATTAAAGATAATGTTAAGCCTGGTTCAACTGTAAGTGTTAGTTCTCCTATTTTCACAATCTATGCTTTTGAAGAATTAAGAAAAGTACTAGAGAAAAGTAAAAAATTTAGATTCTTGTTCAACGAACCTACATTTATTAGAAATATTATTACAGATAAAAAAGAAGTTAAAGAGTTCGAACTTCAAATGAGCCAGAGAGAAAGAAATGTTTCTGAGTTTAATTTAGAGATTAGTTTAAAAAACAATTTAGATCAAAATCAAATTGCGAATAAGTGTTATTCATTTATTAAGGAAAAGGGAGAAGTTAAGTCAGTAATCAAACAAGGTGTGGTTACACCAAATAATATTTTTGTTCAAAATTCTGATAATAGCTTTTTAGTTAACGGGACTAATATTGCCTTTTCAAAAGATGGATTAGGATACACAAAACAATTAAGATTTGATTTTAATACTGTAAATGATGAACAAGAAATCATAGATCAATATAACAACTTTTTTAACAGCGTATTTGATAATGAAGAAATAGTAGCAGATGTTAAAGAAGAGCTGCTAAAACATCTAATGAATTTATATAAAGAAAATTCTCCGGAGTTATTATACTTTTTAACTTTGTATAATATCTTTGGAGAGAAGTTATTAAATATGGATGATATGGCTCGAGTTAAAGAAAAAACTGGAATCAACAAAACTAAAGTATGGAATTCATTATATAACTTTCAACATGATGCAGTTGTAGGAGCTATCAAAAAATTAGAATTATATAATGGATGTATTATTGCAGATTCAGTTGGTTTAGGTAAAACATTTGAAGCTCTAGCAATCATTAAATATTATGAATTAAGAAATGACAGAGTACTTGTTTTAGCGCCTAAGAAATTAAGAGGAAACTGGACTGCGTTTAAGCAAAATAGTACTACAAATTTTCTGACTGAAGATAGATTCAATTTTGATGTTTTAAATCATACTGATTTATCTAGAGATACTGGTTATTCAGGTGATATTAATTTAGAAACTGTAAATTGGGGTAATTATGATTTAGTCGTTATTGATGAATCGCATAATTTTAGAAATAACAATGCTAGAAAGAATAAAATGACTAGATATCAAAAGTTAATGGAGAATATTATCAAATCTGGTGTAAAAACAAAAGTTCTAATGTTATCAGCTACTCCAGTAAATAATAGACTTGCAGATTTAAAGAATCAAATCATGTTCATTACTGAAGATATGGATGATGCTTTTAAAGATAATGCAGGGATTGAAAGTGTAGAAAGTACATTAAGAATTGCACAACAAAGATTCAACGAATGGTCAAAATTACCAGAAGAAGAACAAACAACGCAAAATCTATTGCCAATGCTTGATTATAATTTCTTCAACTTATTGAATACTGTTACAATTGCGCGAAGTAGAAAACATATACAAACTTATTATGATACAAAAGATATTGGAGAATTTCCGAAACGATTGCAACCAGTTTCAATCAAGTCTGATATTGATATAAAAAAACAATTTCCGTCATTATCAGAAGTTAATAGCATGATTGCTAGATTACATTTAGCGATTTATTCACCAATGTTGTATGTATTACCTAATAGAATCCATATATATGAAGAATTATATGATCAAAAAGTAAAAGGTGGATTGGGGAGTTTTAAACAAGCCGACCGTGAAAGAAGTATTTGTAACTTAATGCGTGTAAATATCTTTAAACGATTAGAAAGTTCAGTTAATTCATTTACACTTACATTAAATAGAATTCAAAATCAGATTGATAATATGTTAAATTCAATAACATATAATTCTGAATATAGTTTTGATGATTCATCAATTGATACAGACGAATTTGACGATGTAGAAGTAGGTGGAAAAGTAAAAGTAAAGATTAGAGATTTAGATGTATTAAAGTTATCACAAGATTTAGAAGAAGATAAAGAAATATTAGAAGAATTATTAATGTATTCTAATAAGGTTGATGGTAATAGAGATGCAAAATTAGCAGATTTAAAGAACACAATAACAAATAAAATTAATAATCCAATAAATGAAGATAACAAGAAATTGATTATTTTTACATCATTCTCTGATACTGCCGATTATTTGTATGTAAACATTGCTGAATGGTTATTAAAGAAACATGGCTTATACTGTGGAGTAGTAACAGGTGGAAGTGGCACTAAAACAAACTTGAAGTCTGTACCAAATACATTTGATTCTATATTGGCTCATTTTTCACCTAAATCTAATTATATAGATACGTCAAAACAACAAATTGATGTTTTAATAGCAACAGATTGTATTAGTGAAGGTCAAAACTTGCAAGATTGCGATTATTTAATTAATTATGACATTCATTGGAATCCTGTAAGAATTGTACAAAGATTTGGTAGAATAGATCGTATCGGATCAACAAATACCCAAATTCAATTGGTTAATTTCTGGCCTAATATGGAACTAGACGAATATATTAATCTAGAAAATAGAGTTAAGAATAGAATGGTTATTCTAGACTTATCTGCAACTGGAGAAGATGATTTATTAAATACAGAGAGTAAGAATCTTGAATATAGAAAGAAACAATTGCAACAATTACAAAATGAAGTATTAGATGTTGAAGAACTTCAAGGTGGCATTTCAATAACTGATTTAACACTAGATGATTTTATAATGTCATTAGATAGATATATGAAAGAAAATCCTAATGTATTAGAAAAATATCCTACAGGTGTTTATGCTGTTACAAATGTTAATACAAAAATTCAAGAAGAATGTAGACCTGGAGTAATCTATTGTTTAAAACAAAAAAGATATACTGATGTTCAAGAAGGAGCTACTTCTTTATACCCGTATTTCCTAGTTTATGTAGCGGAAGATGGTCATATTCATGTAAAAAACTCTAGTCCCAAAAAGATATTGGATTTGTATAAAGCTTTATGCCAAACAAAAACAAAACCAATTGAAAACTTAGTTAAAGAATTTAATAAAGAAACACAAAATGGTAATGATATGAGCATGTATACTTCATTACTGGAAAAGGCTGTTTTTGATATTAAAGGAGTAGTTGAGAAAAAAGGTATCCAATCTTTATTTCAAATTGGTCAAGCAACTTTATTTGAAAATACAGTGACAGGACTAAATGATTTCGAATTAGTATCATTCTTGGTGGTGAAATAAAATGGAATTAGTTGAAACGTTGAATCTTCCACAGATTCCAAAGCAAAGAATACCCGTAAAAGCAATCGTTGAGCAGTTGCAACTATCAGGAAGTGATAAGAAGTTACTAGAAACACATATATCGTCAATCCATTTAATTAGTTTATTAAATGAGCAAACAGCGAAGATTAGATCGTATGTGGATGAAAATTATAGTTTTCAAGCAATCTATGTCTTTGAGATAGTTTTAAAGCAAAATGATTCAATTACCTTGTTATCTCAATTAATTCATTCTGCATTTCCAGAATCTACATTATTATTTATGAAGAATAATAATGTGAATTATATTTCTGGTGCCTCAAAAAGAATTAATAAGCTTGATCCAAATAAAACTGTAATTGAAGAGTTAGTATATGCAGAATATGTAAACTCTTTGAGCAATGAGTTTAAGAATGTTTCTGGATTCAACTTAAAAGAATATTACACAAATATCATTAATTATATTTATAAGTTAAAGATTTATAAAATAGTTAATTTTTTCCCTCAGGGGAATCATGATTATAGAGAAATGATAAAGCAATATGACTCACTAAACGCTGATGTTAATCGTTTAAAAGAAGAATACAAAAATGCAAGAATGAAAGCTGAAAAGCTACGCATTGATGATGAGCTTTACGATAAAGAATTGGAACTTAAAAATCTTATTAAGAGATTGAAAGGAGCTAAATAATATGGATAAGTTAGACAGTGGAAGCTTAGATATTACAAAAATGAATATAGAAAAGTTAAAACAGCTATTTCCAAGCATTGTTACAGAAGGAAAAATAGATTTTGATGCCTTAAAAATGGTTTTAGGTGATGAAATAGATAATTCAAAAGAAAAATATCAATTTACTTGGTGTGGAAAAAATGATGCTATAAAAATTGCACAGTCTCCTTCTACTTCAACTCTAAGACCATGTAAGGATGAAAGTAAAATCTGGGAAGCAACGGAAAACATATATATCGAAGGTGACAATTTAGAGGCTTTAAAACAATTGCAAAAAACATATTATGGAAAAATTAAAATGATATATATTGATCCGCCTTATAATACTGGCAATGATTTTGTGTATAATGATTCGTTTTCTGCGTCAATTGAAAATTATAAAGAAAAGACTAATCAATCTGTTTCTTCTAATGCAAAGACAGATGGACGATACCATACAAATTGGCTAAATATGTTATACCCTAGATTGATTTTAGCAAGAAATCTATTAGCTGAAGATGGAGTAATTTTTATCAGCATAGACGACAACGAATTATTTGGTTTAATTGCTATGTGCAATTCAATTTTTGGAGAAGAAAATAAAGTTGAGACTATAGTTTGGAAAAATAAATATGGTGCTGCAGCTCAAACCGTTGGCTTTATAAGCTTACATGAATATATTTTGTGTTATTCAAAGAAACCTATTCAAAATATCACATCTGAATTAGATGAAGAAGGTCAAAAATCATATAACAAAATGGATGAAAAATACAATACAAGAGGTGGTTATATGACACAGCCATTAATGACAACTAGTTTAGGTGATAGACCAAATTTAATGTATAGTATCGAATATAATGGTGATGTTATTCACCCTAGAAAACAATGGGTATGGAGTAAAGATCGATTATTACAAGCTATTGAAAATAATGAAGTAGTATTTAATAAACAATCAGATGGTAATTACTCTGTAAGAGTTAAAAAATATCTTTATGATGAAGATGGCAATATCAGACGAGGAAAACCTTTGTCAATTCAAAATGGTCCATTTACTCAGGAAGGAACAAAAGAAATACGTGAACTCTTCGATGGGAAATCAATTTTCGATTTTGCAAAACCTTCAAAACTAATAGAATATTTATTAAGTTTGCAAATCAACAATGATGAATCAAAAGATTATATTGTTTTAGACTTTTTCTCTGGCTCTGGGACAACTGCTCAAGCATTGTTTAATTTAAACTATAGAACAAATGGAAATAGAAAATTTATATTAGTACAATTACCTGAATCGTGTGATAAAAATACTATGGCTTACAAAGAAGGATACGCAAACATTTGTGAGATTGGAAAAGAACGTATACGAAGAGCTGGAGAACAAATCAAAAAAGAATGGATGGAAAAGAACAATCCTGAAGGACTATTCCATGAAGAAAATAAAGAATTTCCTTTTGATATAGGATTTAAAGTATTCAAACTTGATTCAAGCAATATCAAGCCATGGGATAGTGAATATCAGTATGATGAAAATAATATCTTTGATCTTGCAGATGTATTTAAAGAAGATAGAACAAAAGAAGATATTTTATATGAGATCATGTTGAAGTATGGGATTTTTGATATGCCTGCTATTGAAATAGAAGTCAATGGTAAAACAATGTTCAGAGTTGGAAAACGTTATATGATAGTGTGTTTAGAAGACAATATAACAAAAGAAGATATCCAGGAAATCTGTGAATTAGCACCTAGAACAGTAGTGTTCAAAGAATCTGGTTTTGCAGATGATAATGACAAAATCAATGCTGTGTATAATTTAGAAAAAGCAGGCGTTGAAGATATCAAATGCATATAAGGAGATGTATAACAAATGGAAAAAATAAGTGATAGAAGTTTAGATATTACAAAAAGTAATATTGAAAAGATAAAAGAATTATTTCCAAATGTTGTAACAGAGGGGAAGGTGAATTTTGGCGCATTAAGAGTTATTTTAGGAGATGGAATTGATGATGCTAAAGAGAAATATCAATTTACATGGAATGGAAAAAATGAATCAATTAAGATTGCTCAAACCCCTTCTAGAGCGACTTTAAGACCATCTAAAGAAGATAGCAAAAGTTGGAAAAAAACAGAAAATTTGTATATTGAAGGAGACAATTTAGAAGTCTTAAAGCAACTTCAAAAAACTTATTATGGCAAAATAAAATGCATATATATCGATCCACCTTATAATACAGGAGGAGATTTCGTCTATAACGATTCGTACGGAAGTTCAATGGATGAATTTAAAAAAATGACTAATCAAGAATTTGCGTCTAATCCAAAGACCAATGGTAGATTTCATACAGATTGGTTAAACATGATATATCCAAGATTAATAGTTGCAAAAAATCTTTTAAGAGATGATGGAGTAATCTTCATTAGTATAGATGATAATGAAGTATTTAACCTAAAAAAAATATGTGATGAAATTTTTGGAGAAATAAATTTCGTTGGGAATATTCTATGGAAAAAGAAAACTAATGGAAATAATATGGGTTATTTACCACCGGTACATGATTATATTCTTTGTTATTCGAAGAACATAAACCAAGTATATGATTTAGGTTATCCAGTAACTGAAGAATTCATAATGAAAACTTTCTCGAATCCAGATAATGACCCTAGAGGACCATGGACTACAACAGATTTATCTGCAAATCATAAAGGTCCATATTATTCAATTATGAATCCAAATACTGGAGAAATTCATTATCCTCCTGCAGGTAGATATTGGGTTTTCAATGAAGTAGAAACAAAAAAAAGAATTGCAGATGGAAGAATAATATTCGGAAAAACTGGAAAAGGAAAACCAGTTCAAAAGGTTTTTGCTGCAAATAGGAAATTCAGTAAATTTCGTGCAGAATCTTGGTGGGATGATAAAGGCATGAATGCAGATGCTACTTCAGAATTATCAAAGCTGTTTGGGAAAGCAAAAATATTCACACATCCGAAACCAACAAAGTTAATCTATAACTTATTAAAAATATCGACTGAAAAAAATGATATTATTTTGGATTTTTTCTCGGGTTCAGGGACTACTGCATCTGCAATAATGAAATTAAATAGTGAAGATAATGGAAATAGAAAATACATTATGGTTCAATTAGCTGAAAAGTGTAATGAAGATTCTGAAGCATATAAAGAGGGGTATTTGAATATTTGTGAGATTGGAAAAGAACGTATACGAAGAGCTGGAGAACAAATCAAAAAAGAATGGATGGAAAAGAACAATCCTGAAGGACTATTCCATGAAGAAAATAAAGAATTTCCTTTTGATATAGGATTTAAAGTATTCAAACTTGATTCAAGCAATATCAAGCCATGGGATAGTGAATATCAGTATGATGAAAATAATATCTTTGATCTTGCAGATGTATTTAAAGAAGATAGAACAAAAGAAGATATTTTATATGAGATCATGTTGAAGTATGGGATTTTTGATATGCCTGCTATTGAAATAGAAGTCAATGGTAAAACAATGTTCAGAGTTGGAAAACGTTATATGATAGTGTGTTTAGAAGACAATATAACAAAAGAAGATATCCAGGAAATCTGTGAATTAGCACCTAGAACAGTGGTGTTCAAAGAATCTGGATTTAATAACGATAACGATAAGATCAATGCAGTTTACAATTTAGAAAAAGCTGGCATTGAAGATATTAAATGCATTTAGGAGGGCTTTAGAATGAAATTAAAATTTATAGATCAACCATATCAAACCGAAGCTGTAAATGCTATTTGTGATATCTTTGATGGTTGTCAAATTAAGGATTCAATATTTACAATTGATATATCAAAAGATAAAAACTACAACCAATGGTTTAATGTTGTTGATTCTGAAGGTGTTAACTATTTTATAGGACACTCAAATAGAGTTTCTATTGATGACTTCACAATGTTACAAAACGTTCAAAAGATACAAGAAAACAACGATATTCAAAGAACTAAATCTTTAGAAAATAAAAACTTTACTATAGAGATGGAAACCGGTACTGGTAAAACATATGTCTATACTAAAACTATATTAGAATTAAATAAGAGGTATGGATTTACCAAATTTATTATTGTTGTTCCTAGTGTTGCTATTAAAGAAGGTGTTTTCAGTTCATTAAAAGCGACAGAAGAACATTTTAAGGAAAGATATGATAATGTTATTTATCATTATTTCAATTACGATTCTGATCATCTTGAATTGGTACAAGACTTTGCTACCAGTACAAATATCGAAATCATGATTATGACGATTGCTGCATTTAATAAATCAACAAACATCTTTAACAATGTTTCAGATTCAAAATTAAGTGGTAATAGACCAATTGACTTAATTACGGGGACAAATCCAATATTGATTATTGATGAGCCACAATCAGTTGATTCTCAGAAGAAAAGCAAAAAAGGTGAGTTGTCTGCTTCACAAAAGGCGATTGCATCATTAAATCCAATGTGTACATTACGCTATTCTGCGACACATAAAGAGTTATATAATTTAATGTACCGATTAACACCGGTGGATGCATATCAAGAAAACTTAGTTAAACATATTGAAGTTGCATCTATTACTAGCAACGAAGCAAGCAATAAACCTTATGTTAAATTATTAGGGACAACAATTAAAAATAATGCTATAAGAGCAAATCTAGAAATTTATGTGGTTGGTAAGGATGGAGTACCAAGTAAAAAGAAAGTAACTGTTAAAAATTATGATGATTTATGGGAATTATCTAAAGGATTTGATAGTTATAAAGAATCTAGTTACATAGTTGATAATATTAATGCCGAATTTGAAACAATAGATTTTGCTAATGGTGATACACTAGAAAAAGGTGAAGCTATAGGTGAAGTTGATGATACTGTAATCAAAAAAGCACAAATTCGACAAACTATAGAATTACATTTAAATAAAGAACTTCATTACATAAAAAAAGGTATTAAAGTTTTAAGTTTATTCTTTATTGATAAAGTTGAGAAATATAGAAATTATGAGCGTGAAGATGAACGTGGAGATTATGCAATATGGTTTGAAGAAGAATACAATCGTATGATTCAGCTACCAAAATATAAATTGTTAAGAGAAAAGTTCGGGAATTATATTTGTACTGATGCAAAAGAAGTACATGATGGTTATTTTGCGACAGATGGTAAGGGTAGAATGAAAAACTCTACAAATGGTGCTAGTAAAGATGATGAATCCACTTATGAATTAATCATGAAAAATAAGGAAGGTTTATTGAGCTTTGATGAACCAATTAGATTCATTTTCTCACATTCTGCTTTAAAAGAAGGTTGGGATAATCCAAATGTATTCCAAGTTTGTACTTTAGTAGAAACAAAAGATACTATGACAAAACGTCAAAAAGTTGGACGTGGTTTGCGTATTTGTGTAGATCAAACAGGTAATAGAGTTCTTGAAGGCAAATACAATACTTTAAGTGTGATAGCAAATGAATCATATAAAGAATTTGCTACTACATTACAGAAAGAATTAGAAACTGATAATTTTAAATTCGGTGTCATCGAACCAATTTCATTTACAGGAATTGCTGTAACACAATTTGATGGTTCGGTTGTTGAATTGTCACAAGAGGATTCACAAAAGATTTTCAATTATCTTGTTAAAAATGATTACATGACCAAAGCTGGAAAAGTAACACCTAAATATTATCAAGATAAACATGATGATACATTTGTATTACCAGATGAAATGGAATCATTCACTGATAAAGTTTGTAAGCGAATCGAAAATCTATCTAGAGAAATAGAAATTAAAGATGTCTCAAAGAAGATTGAAGTCAAGTTAAATAAAAAAGTTCAATTATCCCAGAGTTTGAAGCCTTATGGAACAAGGTTAAGCAAAAAACTAAATATACAATTAATATGGATATGGACTTATTTAAGAGACAAGCAATTAATGAAATTCATAATATGCCTAGAATTAAAGCTGATAAAGTAGATGGTCAGATTACAAAAATCGATATTAATAAGTCTGGTGTTGTAGATGTTGGGCATCAAGAAAGACAATTGGGTGATGTTTATGAATTTGAAAAACCAGTATATCCTGATTTTATTAGACGATTGCAAGATTCAACAGATTTATTGAGAAAAACAATAATTGAAGTGATTGCTAAATCAGGTAGATTATCTGATTTTTATGTAAATCCTGAAGAATTTATTAAGCAGGTATCAAAAATATTATTAAGTGTAAAAAAAGAAAACTTAACAGAAGGTATTAGATACGAAAAGATTGATGAATATTATGAGCAAGATTTAATATTTAATGATGATCAACTTTTTGGATATAAAGATAAAAACTTATTAGAAGTATACTCTGATAAAAATATATATGATCATGTAATATACGATTCGGAAGTGGAACGTACATTTGCAATTGATGCCGAAAATGATGATGATGTTGTACTATATGCAAAATTACCTTCTTTATTTAAGATAGATACCCCTATAGGAACATATAATCCAGACTGGGCTGTTGTATTAAATACTGATGAGGGAGAAAAATTGTATTTTGTTGCTGAAACTAAGGGAACGGAAAATATTAATGATCTTAAGGGTGCAGAAAAGAAAAAGATTACTTGTGGTAGAAAGCATTTTGAAGTGATAGATACAGGAATAAAGTATGAATTGGTAAAAGAACTCAAATCATTAAAAACTTATCAGTAATAATACAATATTGTGTGGATTAAACTAAACAGAAAGGAGTTTTTTTGTGAAACTAGGACAATTAAAAGAAGTCGACATAAGAGAATTATGGAAACACGAACAATATGATTTCTCTAAATGGCTTTCTAGTGATACAAATATTGAATATCTTAATGAAGTATTAGGATTAACTTTAGTTGATATTGATACTGAAGTATATGTTGGTTCATATCGTTGTGACATTGTAGCTAAAGATGAAACTACAGATACAAAGATTATTATTGAAAACCAATTAGAAGCTACAAATCATGATCATTTAGGCAAAACTATTGTATATGCTTCAGGACTAGATGCTCAGGTGGTAGTTTGGATTGTAAAAGAAGCCAGATCAGAACATAAAGCGGCGATAGAATGGTTAAACAATAATACCAATAAACATATAAGCTTTTTCTTGATTGAAATACATGCTTATACAATCGGTGATTCACTACCAGCACCATATTTCAAAGTGATTGAGCAGCCTAATGATTTTGTAAAAAATACTAAAGGAATCTCATCCAAAGATGGAGAACTAAATAAATCACAAGCAGAAAGATTAGAATTTTGGAGTATGTTCAATGAAGTTGTAGTTGAAAGAGGAAAACCATTCAATGTACGAAAGGCAACTACTGATCACTGGTATGATGTATCTTTAGGAACAAGTTTAGCTCATGTTGGAATAAATTTAGTTAATAAGAATAGCAATGTTTGTGTTGAAATTTATATTAATGACAGCAAAGAACTATTTGATCAGCTACATGATTGCAAAGATGAGATTGAAGCGTTGCTAAATATTGAATTAACTTGGGATAGACTAGATGGAAAGAAAGCGTCCCGAATTAAATCATATATAGCTGGATTGAATTTTGACGATCATTCTAACTATTCTACATTAATGAACCAAATAATTGATAGAGCAGTGCTATTAAGGGATACATTTAAAAAATACATCTAGAGTTTTTTGGAGAAAAACTGCATTTTAAGTCATAAAAGTATGCTTTAGGCTTACCAGCTGTCATATATGATTTAGGTATTATATAATAATACTTTAATTATCATGATGACAAGGTGTGAGTGGTAGTGACGTTTTCTTTTAATGTATATTTACAACTGAATATTGAAACAAGAGTGACTGATCGTGAGATGTTTTCACGATTTTGTCACTTTTTTTTATTTTGTTTGGCCACTCAGGTGTATTTCGTCGCCTAGTTATAAAGGGGATGGTTACATTGATAAGAGCACCACCATCACCTTCTGAATTTCATAATTCAGGAGGTAAGTATGAGGTTTATTTATACATTAGAAGAAAAGAAGTTTAAAGAAGAGAAAGAAAAGGAAAATGAATTGTTAAGATCCTTTGGTGTTGATGAAAAAACGATACAAAGTATTTATGAATACGACAAAGAGATGTTTAATAAGAATAGATCTTATTGCAATCATGAAGTACATCTTGATGATATTTACTTTAAATTAATTCAAAACCCTAATATTTCATTAGTGGTTTATAACATTCATCCTTTTGAAACTCCAGATGATATTGCATATGGTCTTCATAAATTATATCCCAATAGTGTTGTCGCTAAGATTGATCAATTAACATTACAGGCATTACTTTTAAGAATTAATGGGTATACCTTAGAAGAAATTGGTAAAGAAATGAATCTAGATAGAAGACAAGTAAAATACATATTTGAAAAATTAAGAGAATATTTAAAAAAGTTTGGCCATGATAAGTGATTTCATTGCCTATTATATGTAAGGGGAAAATAGTTTAATCCTAAAGAGATCTTTGAAAACAAAATAAAGGCGATATCAGTCCACACCATAGTTTTGCATCATGCAAATCAAATACAATGATACTTGCAATAGGTCTTAGTCCGAGCGTGATAACAACCGTCGCAGGCAGAGATATTGTGTAGGATAAAATAAGTGGACACCTGCTTGATATACATCAAATGAACGACTAATAATGGGATATGTCGTTGCTGATATTGAAACATAACATGAACTATATAAGAGGGAAGTAATTCCAATGGCTACATTATTATATTGGCCAATAGTAGATGTTGATGTTGAATCATTACCTGATCCATCATCAACACTAATGGCTAATCAAAATGATCATTTATATTACGAACTAGAACAATTAATAAAAGACCTAACAGTAATTCAACAAAGACGATTATATATGAAATATTATTTAGAAATGTCAAATGTGGAAATTGCTGAAGTTGAACAAGTTTCATATAGCGCTATTCGTAAATCAATTGATCAAAGTATCAGATATATAAGGAGAAAGATGTACAAGTTCATTCATTGATTTGTACCTTATTTTTATTTAAGAAGAAACTCTATAATGAGTTTATCAAGGAAAAGGAGAATTATTAA